>JAGWBB010000036.1:24262-36484 GCA_021296095.1 Desulfurellaceae bacterium
ACCACCGGTACGGCGTGCGAGCGCTCCACGACCTGCTGTTCAAAATTCTGATCCGTGACCTCAATCGTCCACTGATTCATCAGCCCTCTCCTTCATCGGAGGGCCAGCCTACCACAGCTCACAGCGCGCTTCTATCTGCTTCCATTTTGCCGACCGATAGGATATCTGCCAGGGGAAAGTTCATGCTGAAGGCTCGTGTCCTCCCCGGCCAGGCTAAAGGAGGAAGCAGCAAGGAGTAACAAATGGCCGCCAAGACCATGTTTGAAAAAATCTGGGACGCGCACCTCGTGCGGACCGAGCCGGACGGAACGGCGCTGCTGTACATTGACCGCCATCTGGTCCACGAAGTCACCTCGCCCCAGGCGTTTGAGGGTCTGCAACTGACCGGCCGCAGCCTGCGCCGGCCCCAAGCCGCCCTGGCCGTGCCCGACCACAATGTGCCGACGACGGATCGCGACAAACCGATCGAAGACCGGGTCAGCGCCAAACAGGTCGAGACCCTGGAAGAGAACTGCCAGGCTACCGCCATGCCGCTGTTCTCCATGAACGATATCCGCCAGGGCATCGTCCACGTGATCGGTCCCGAGCAGGGCTTTACCCTGCCGGGCACGACGATTGTGTGCGGCGACTCGCATACGGCCACCCACGGCGCGTTCGGGGCGCTGGCTTTCGGCATCGGGACCAGCGAGGTCGAGCACGTCCTGGCCACCCAGTGTCTGCTGCAAAAACGGGCCAAGACCATGGCTGTCCGGGTTGACGGGACGCTGCCCGAGGGCTGTACGGCCAAAGACATCATCCTGGCCGTGATCGGCACGATTGGCACGGCCGGTGGCACCGGGCATGTGATCGAGTATATGGGCTCGGCCATTGAAGCATTGTCGATGGAAGGCCGCATGACGCTGTGCAATATGTCGATTGAGGCCGGCGCCCGGGCCGGCATGGTCGCGCCCGACCACAAGACGTATGACTACCTGCGCGGCCGGCCACTGGCGCCCCAGGGCGCCGTGTTTGATCGGGCGGTCGCGGCCTGGCAACAGCTGCCGTCCGATCCGGGAGCGCGCTTCGATGCCAGCGTCGAGCTGCGAGCCGAAGACATCCGGCCCCAGGTGACCTGGGGAACCAACCCCGGCATGGTGACCGATATCGCCGGCACGGTGCCCGACCCCAAGGATATGCCGACGCCGGACATGCAGGAGGCCACTGAACGCGCCCTGGCCTATATGGACCTCAAAGCCGGCACCCCGATCACCGACATTCCGATCGATAAGGTGTTCATCGGCTCGTGTACCAACTCACGGATCGAAGACCTGCGCGCCGCAGCCGCGTGTATCAGCGGCAAGCAGGTCGCGGCCAGCGTTCAGGCCCTGGTGGTGCCGGGCTCGGGGCTGATCAAACAGCAGGCCGAAGAGGAAGGGCTGGACCAGATCTTCAAACAGGCCGGTTTTGAGTGGCGTGAGGCCGGCTGCTCCATGTGTCTGGCCATGAACGCGGATGTTCTTCAGCCCGGAGAACGCTGCGCCTCGACCAGCAACCGGAATTTTGAAGGCCGCCAGGGCAAGGGCGGTCGGACCCACCTGGTGTCGCCGGCCATGGCGGCGGCGGCGGCGGTGGCCGGGCATTTTGTCGATATTCGAAGCTGGAGCTGAACGTCTTCGACCTGTCCCGCCGGGGCCGGCCACACACAGGAAAACGTCGAGGAAAACATCATGGACAAATTCACCGTCGTCACAGGCATTGCCGCCCCGCTGGATCGGGTCAATGTCGATACCGACCAGATCATTCCCAAGCAGTATCTCAAAACCATCAAACGCACCGGACTGCGCGAGGGGCTGTTTTCAGACTGGCGCTACACCAGCAGTGGTGAGACGGACACCAGCTTCTTCATGAACCAGCCGCGCTACCAGAACGCCGCCATCCTGGTCGCCGGCAACAACTTCGGCTGTGGCTCGTCGCGCGAACACGCGCCCTGGGCGCTGCTCGACTACGGGTTGCGGTGTGTGATTGCGCCCAGTTTTGCCGACATCTTTTTCAATAACTGCTTCAAGAACGGCATGTTGCCGGTTGTGCTCACCACCGACGAGGTCGCCCAGCTCATCGCCGAGATCGAGGCCAGCCCGGGCTGTGAACTGAGCGTTGACCTGGCCGCCCAGACGGTGACGACGCCGTCCGGGACCAGCTTCCACTTTGAGGTCGATCCCTTTCGCAAGAACTGTCTGCTGAACGGGCTGGACGAGATCGGCCTGACCCTGCAGAACGAGGCCGATATCACAGCCTATGAGCAGCGCCGCAGGCAAGACGCGCCGTGGTTGTTTCTGGAGGATGCCTGAGGCCGCAGGGGCGAGTCCGAACAACCCGCCTGTGACGCTTTTCCCATGCAGAGCTATGCCCTCAGCGCCGCCGAATGCACCCTCCTGCACCAGGCCGCAGGCATGGCCGGCGACCGCTTGTCGCGCCACGAGAATGACGCGGGCGTGCGGGTGATGGAAACCCTGATCGCCCAGCTTGAAACCCAACCCGCCAAGGTCCGGCTGAGCGAGCTTCAGCGCGAGGTCTTGGGCAAAATGCTGATGAATATAAGCTATGATTTGTTGCAGGCGGATGAGGACGGGCAGTCGGCACTAGCCGAAACCCTGGCCGAGCGTCTGTTTGAAGACGAGCAAGGAGAAACTGAATGAAAGTTGGCGTGGTTATCCGAAATATGGGTCCCCAGGCAACCAGACAGATTATTGGCGACTGCGCCAGGGCTGCGGAACAGGCGGGCTTTGATGCGGCCTTTGTGGTCGATCACTTGGCCATCCCACCCGACCAGACCGAGGGCTCGGGCGGACGCTATTTCGACCCGCTGATGACGCTGGGCTATATCGCCGGGGTTACCGAGCGCATCAGGATCGGCATTTCGGTCCTGGTCATGCCCTACCGCCCGGCCGTGCTGACCGCCAAACAGCTGGCGACCCTCCAGGAGCTGTCCGACAATCGGGTTATTCTGGGGGCCGGGGTCGGCTGGCTGAGGCAGGAGTTTGAAGCCTTAGGGGTTGATCCACGCAAACGCGGCGCGCTGACCAACGAAACGCTCGAAGTCATTCACCAGCTGTTTGCCAACGATGTCAGCGCGTATAACGGCACGCACGTCAAATTCCCCGAGTTCGTGTTTGCGCCCCGGCCGGCCCGGCCGCCAATCTGGATCGGTGGCGCCGGCCCAAAGGCGCTGGAGCGGACCCTGCGCTTTGGAGACGGGTATTACCCGATCGGGCTCAAGCCGCCCGAGCTGACCGAGGTCAAGACCTATCTGGCCGAAGAGGCGGCAAAACGCGACCGGGCCGCACCCGAACTCATCACCGGCGGCATGATCCGTGAAGACCCGGTGGCCATGCTGGACCGGATCAAGATGGTCGAGGAAGCCGGGGCCGACTACTACGTGCTGGGCCTGGGGCGCTACGAGAACGCCGATGGCTATAAGCGCAGCATCGACAAGTTTGCGACCGAGGTGATGCCCAAGCTGTGAAGGGTATGAGCCGGGCGGGCGGCGGGCCGCCTACTCGGTCCGCGCGCCCCGCTTGTGGGCCACCTCTAACAGGCGGCCCGGAAAGTCGGACATAATTCCGTCTACGTCAAGCTCGAACAAGCCTTCCATCTCGTGTCGGTCATTTACGGTCCACACGTGGACCTCCGCGCCAAGGTCGTGGATAGCGGCAACGGTCTGGGGCGTGACCAGGGCCACGCCCTCGTATGCGGGCGGGATCTGGAACGCCCGGCCGGGCGGCCGGTAATCGCCAAGCTGCTGGCTGAAGACCCGCTGCATAAAAGCAAGCACCTCCGCCGCCGCACAGTTGGTGGCAATATCCGGGGCCAGGCTCCTGGCCCGAGCCACCACCGCCTCGTGCTCTGAGGCCAGGATGACGGCCTCGGCCATGCCGCACTCCCGCACGACCGCAATCACCTGTTCCTCTATCGGCGGTTCTTGTTGTTTGATCTCGACCGTAAAGCGGACGTGCGGGAAGCGGCGCAGCACGTCGGCCAGGAGCGGGATGGTCACGCCCTGGCCCCGAAACGGAAACGCTTTGCCATCGTCGGGCGTAAAGTGATAGCCGGCGTCGAGCCCTTGCAGGTCGGCCAAGCCGTGCTCCTTCACCAGCCCGTGCCCGTTGGTCGTGCGCTCCAGGGTGTCGTCATGCATGACCACCACCTGACCGTCACGGCTCAGATGCACGTCCAGCTCCATATACACGACACCCAGGGAGGCGGCCCGCTGGAACGCGGCCAGGGTATTTTCCGGGGCTTCGCCACTCGCACCCCGGTGGGCGAACAGCCGTGGGGTCGGACCGCGAAAGAACTTGCTCATGGGCTTCTCCTTACACAGACTCGTCGTGTGTCTGTCCTAGCTCAGCCGTCAGGATTGTGCGAGAGGCAGTGCCGCCCAAAATCCCGCTCGGGAGATTAGCGTCATCCCCTTTGCTTCCCCTGGAAAAAGAGATACGGAATACTCCAATGTCCCTCCAGACGCCGATTCAGGCAAAGCTCTTTCCCCCACCCTCCCGCCCCCATCTGTCAACCACAGGGAGAGGGATTGAACGCCAATTCAACATCCCGTTTGTCGCGGGTCTAGCGTTGCGAGAGAAGCAAATTCAACAAAACTACCGTCCGATCATTGCGGTCCATAAATGGTTTGCGCGGAGACCGGGAACACTGTTCCGGGCGCTACTCCTCTCAGAGTTTGCCGCCGGCCCAGTTCAAGACACTTTCTTTCAGGCCCACCAGCTCAAGGGGATAAGAGTTGCCGACCCGTTCATGGGCGGCGGGACGCCACTGCTGGAAGCGAATCGAGCCGGCTGTGACGTGCTGGGTTATGATATCAATCCGATGGCGTACTGGATTGTCAAGCAAGAGATCGAACGCTTAGACCTGCCCACCTATCAAAAAGCGGCCTATGAGGTATCGGCACGGCTGGAGGAGCAAGTAGGGCCCTGGTATCGGACCACATGCCTCTCCTGCCGTCAGCCGGACGCCCAGGTTAAATACTTTGTGTGGGTCAAGACTCAGCAGTGCTCGAAGTGTGGCAAGAACTTTAACCTGTTCCCAGGATTTTTACTGGCAGAAAACCGGCGCCACCCAAAGAATGTACTGGTCTGCTCTGTCTGTGGCGAACTCAACGAAGTCGCCGATAAGAAAGCTCCTGGCGTATGTGCTCAGTGCAGCAATCCTTTGCTTCTCAAAGGTCCTGCACGCCGTAACCGTTGCCAGTGTCCCCAGTGTGGAGAGATCAACACGTATCCGCAGCGGCACAACGGTCCGCCTCAACATCGCATGTTCGCCATTGAGTACCACTGCCTACACTGTCAACCCCACCATCGCGGTCGTTTCTTTAAGAAACCTGACTCCGGAGACCTCGCTACATACACCCAAGCCGCTCAAGCCTGGGATTGTGTGCGCTCGACCTATGTCCCAGACGAAGAGATACCGGCCGGAGACGAAACAGACCGCCTCCATCGCTGGGGCTATCGCTATTACCGAGAAATGTTCAACGAGCGGCAACGCTTTGGGCTCGAACTCCTCTGCCGTGCGATTCACGAACAGACAGATGAGCGGATAAAACAGGCGCTGGCAACAAATCTGTCAGACCTGCTGCGCTACCAAAACACGTTGTGTCGGTATGACGCCTATGCCCTGAAGTCTCTCGATATCTTTTCCGTCCACGGCTTTCCGGTCGGTCTGATCGAATGTGAGTCAAATCTACTCGGCATCGTGAACCAGAGAACCGGGAACAACGTCGGCAGCGGAGGCTGGTCGAACATTGTCGAGAAGTTCCTGAAGGCCAAGCAGTACGGCGATCACCCGTTTGAAATCGACCACAGAGAAGGGAGAAAAGTTCAGATTCCGATCCGTGGCGAATGGATCGGCGAAGGCCACAGAGATGGCGCCGCGCGTCAGGTTTTCCTCACCTGCGGCAGTTCTACCCAAGCAGAGATTCCTCCGGGGTCGCTGGATGCCGTTTTGACCGATCCCCCCTACTTTGCCAATGTCCAGTACGCAGAGCTGATGGACTTCTGCTACGTCTGGCTTCGCCGCTTGCTGGGGAAGAAAGAGCAAGCGTTCAGGCGTAAATCAACGCGGAATAAAGATGAACTCACGGGCAATGCGACCATGGCTCGGGATATTACCCATTTCACCTGGGGTCTGTCAGCCGTGGTCTGCCGAATGGCAGACGCGCTCAAACCTGGAGCACCCTTCGTATTTACCTATCACCACAGAACGATTGAGGCATATTTTCCTCTGGCCATAGCCCTTCTCGACGCTGGCCTTGTCTGTTCGGCCTCTCTTCCTTGTCCGGCTGAAATGGGTGCCTCTATCCATATCAACGGGACGACGTCTTCCGTTGTTGACACCGTATTTGTGTGTCGCTCGACAGGACACGTCTCGCGCCGCACCCTTGTTTCAACGGCCGAAGAGGTCACCCGCTTGGTGACCGATGACTTAGCCCAGCTTCGGGAGAGTGGACTAAAACCAAGCCGTGGTGATGCGCGGTGCATCGCCTACGGCCATCTCATCCGTCTGGCTGTCTGGATTCTTCGCGGGGAGTGGCGCCCCGAGCATCCGGTTGAAGAAAAAATGCGGCGAGTCGCCAGCGCAGTCCAGTCCCTAGGAGGTGTTTCAGAAATTGAACAGCATCTCCCGGATGATCTCCTCCAGAAGGTGAACGGCAAGAATTTCCAGATCCACGAGACCACAACAGCCTACGGCCCCGACGATGAACTATCCTTTTGAGGCGTCGTACCAGGCAATACAAGCCGATCCAGAACCATTTATTTCTTCGGTGTTTTCCTCCTTAGAATCAGAGTTTCTGGTTCTGCCCAAGGGAGACGGCTTTATTGACTATCCACAGTTTGAGCAGGCGTATGAAACCTTAAAGAGAGCCACGGGCGGTTTTGACAATCTGAGCGGGGCCAGCGTTCTTCCCGTTGCCATGCAGAGCCCTCTCATCCTTATCGTCTTACGTACCATGCTCGGCTTCACCCCTCCTGAGTGGGCCTATGTTGCTGCGCAGAGAACACAGGTCGAAATCACCCAAGGGTTTGCTCGGAGCTTGGACCGCAAGATTCGGATGGCTCCGCTCGCCCCGCTCCGCCCAGGCCGCGCTACGGTTCGTCGGGTTAAGGCCCTGGTCGACGTAGCCTGCCAGTTGCTCAACGCTTCTGCTCCGCAGACTGACAGGGACAAGATTCACCGACTGGACAAGGCCGACACCCGAGAAGGGAGTCTGACGATTCGGAACCTGGCAACGCTGGGAGTTCCCTACGCCATGCTCCTGTACGAAAGACTGCTGGGACGGCCTTTTGCCGGACACCGGGATTCAGTGTCCGATCTGGTCGGAAATATCCTTGAGGCTGAAATTGCGAAGATTTTGGACGACGCGAAAATCAGTAAGCGCCAAACCAAGAGGGCAGAGAAGATTCCAGGCTTTGACCAGACTCCGGACTTCGTCATCCCGGACGAATATAACCCTCAGGTCATTATCGAGGCCAAGATTACCGAAGACGACGGGACGGCCCGCGACAAAGTCACTCGGATTCAGCACCTCGGAGCCCTGAGTCTGGAGGGACAACCGCCGGACTCTCCCAAATACGAGGTCATTGCCTGTATTGCCGGGCGCGGTTTTGGGGTGCGCAGAGAGGATATGAAAAAGCTGCTTCTCGCCACACGCGGAAAAGTGTTCACCTTCAAGACGTTGGATCGACTCATCCCTAATACGCGCCTGCAAGAGTTTCGGACCAGGTGAACTCCCAGCGGCTTGAAGAGAGCATCAGCAAGAAACAGACAGCAGCTCGGCCCGCCTTTCGTGTGGACGGGCTCAGCTAACTCGACACCGTCAGGCCGTCGACCAGCACGGCCGGAATGAACATCCGGCTCAGGTTTGGCTGATAGGTATTCCCCCGGGCGCGGATGGCTTTGAGCAGATCGAAAAAGTTGCCGGCAATCGTCACGCTATCAACGGCCTGTTGACGCTGGCCGTTCTCGATCCAGAAGCCCTGCACGCCGATGGAAATATCGCCGCTCAGCGGGTTGCAGCCGGCCGCGCCTTCAAGCTCGGTCACCAGCAGACATTTTTCCGGCAGGCCGCTCAAGGCGTCCAGGCTGTGGGCGCCGGTCGGCATCACGATATTATGCCCCGAGGTCACAATCCCGCCGCTGTAGCTCCGCCCGGCGTGCCCGTTGGACTCGCGTCCGTCGCGACGCGCCGACTCGATGTGGTACATGAACTCCTCAAAGCGACCTTTGGCAATCAGCGGAACCGTGCGGGTCGGGATCCCCTCGGCGTCCATATAGCGCGAGCTGCCCGCTCCGACCCGGTGGGGTTCGGTGCTCAGGTCCAATGACTCGTCGGCGATCAGCTCGCCCAGCCGGCCCTGCAAGCGGGATTGCCCCTTTTGGGCGGCTTCGGCCGAGAAGCAGCCCAGGTAGAGGCCGAGCAGTTGCGGCGCACAGTACTCGTCGAGCACGACCGGCACCTGTCCGCCGGACACCGGGCCGGCCGTCAACAGGTCGGCGGCTTTACGGACGGCCGTGCTGCCGATGAGCGTACTCTGAGTCGGATCCCAGGCCCGTCCGACCCACATATGGCCGCCGCTCTTGCGACGCTCGCCGTCTTCGAGCAGAGCCTGGCAGTAGGCCCCGACATTGTTTTGGCGCTGTTGGTAGTCAACCCCGTGGGTCGAGACGATGCGGTAGGCGGAGCTGGAACGCGACACCGTCAGGTAGGGCACCGCAGTCACCCGCGCGTCGGCCTGGCGGGCGGTGGCTTCAACCTCCAGACCAAACGCGCCCAGCTCGTCAACCGTCAGCCGCTCAATGGCGGGATTCAACAGCTCAAGGTCCTGGGGGTCGGGCAGATCGGGGGCGGCCTGGGGCAGCACCACCTCGGTCGGATCGTTGAGCAGGGCGTTTTCCCTGGCCGACCGAAAGGCTTTTTCCAAGGCCGCGGCTTCCAGGCGCTCGGTCGAGGCGATGCCGGTTCGGCCCTGGTGTACGACCCGGATACCGAGCCCGAGCGCGGTCGCCTGGTCGATTTTCTCAACCTGGCCGTTCAGCACGCGCAGCGACAGCTGTTCGCTGCGCTCGACAATCAGGTCAACCTCGGGCTCGCCCTGCTCGCGGGCCAGGGACAGCACGTAGTCAATCGCAGCCTGCTGATCCATTAGCGGCCTCCGACCAGAATGGAGTCGACTTTCAGCGTTGGCTGGCCGACCGTGGTCGGTACCCAGCCGCTCGACGCACCGCACATGCCGGCGGCAAACTCCAGATCGTTGCCGACCATCGAGATACGCGGCAGGATTTCATAGCCCTTGCCGATCAGGGTCGCCCCCCGCACCGCTTCGGCAATTTTGCCGTCCCGCACGATGTAGCCTTCCTGGACCGCAAAATTGAACTCACCGGTGGACGGATCGACCGAGCCACCGCCCATCTTTTTGGCGTACAGACCATACTCCACAGAGGCGATGATCTCCTCGGGAGTATGCGGTCCGTTGTCGATATAGGTGTTGCGCATCCGCGACACCGGGGCGAATTTGTACGACTCACGCCGTCCCGAGCCGGTCTGCGGCACGCCGACCTGGCGGGCGCCAATACGGTCGGCCAGATAGGCTCTGAGCACGCCGTTTTCGATCAACACGGTTCGCTTGGCCGGTTCCCCCTCATCATCGACATTGATGGACCCCCAGCGGTGGTCGAGCGTGCCGTCGTCAATCGCCGTCAGCACGGACTGGGCGACGGTTTCGCCGATCTTGCCGACAAACGGTGAGGCGTTCTTGCGGATGGCTTCGGTTTCCAGCGGATGGCCGCAGGCCTCGTGGAAGATCACCCCCCCAAAGCCGTTGCCGATAATCACCGGCATCGTCCCGCCCTCAATATAACCGGCCCTGGCCATGCGGATCGCCCGCTGTCCGGCGTCGTTGGCCAGGGTGGCCAAATCGAGACCCTGAAAGAACTCATAGCCGCCCAGCACCCCGGGGCTTTCCATGGCCGTCTGCGGTCCGTCGCCGTCTTCGGCAATCGCGCTGAGCCGCAGCCGGGAGTAATGCGCGGAATCCTCAATCCACAGGCCGTCGCTGTTGGCAATCAGCACCGAGCGCTGTTTCTCGGCCACCGAGGCGCCAACCTGACGGATGACCGAACCGGTCTGGCGGGTCAGCCCGTCGAGCTGGCGCAGCAGCTCGACCCGCTCGTTTTTGGATACGCTGGCCGGGTCGATCATCACCGGATGCCGATCCGCCACCTGTTCCTTGTGGAAGGCGGTGGACGATCCGCCGGCTTTGGCCTCGCGGGCCAGATTCGAGGCCAGCCGCAGCAACGCGTCTTCGGACACATCACTGCTGTAGCCATAGGCGGACTCATTGCCGAACAGCAGACGAATGCCGACGCCAAAGGCGTTGCCGGAGTTGATCCGGTCGAGCTTCTGTTCCAACAAGTCAATGGACGAGCTTTCGGATTCTTCGACAAAGACCTCGGCAAAATCCGCGCCACGGCTCAGGCCAAGGTCCAGAATCTTGCGGACGGTTGTTTCAGGCAGCATAGCGATTCCTCCAGACTGGGGATTCGAGCCCTGTCTTAGCACAGCAGACAATAGAGGGGAAAGACTATGCGTTCTTGTGCAAACTGCTCCCTCACCGTGGCATAGCAAAAAGCACCGGAAAACTTGATCCTGTACCGTGCCGGTGCTAGGCTCGGCTCACTTTTTCGAGGAGTAGAGACGATGAACGGTCCACACGATATGGGCGGCATGACGTGCTACGGTCCGGTCGAGCGCGAAGACAAGGAACCCCTGTTTCACGCCGCGTGGGAGAGGCGGGTGTTTGCCATGACCATGCTGTCGCTCGGAGGCGTGGCCAACCTGGACGAATTTCGCCACGCCATCGAACGCATGGACCCGGTTCACTATCTGTCTTCGAGCTACTACGAGCACTGGCTGGCCGCCCTGGAGACGCTGGCCGTGGAGAAAGGGGTGCTCAGCCCCCAGGAACTGGCCTCAGGCAGGCTCCTGGGCGAGGCCGCCAATGCCTCGGACCCGCTGCCGTCCGAGGTCGTCGCCCAGGTCGTCCGTCGGGGTGCCTCGGCCGAACGCGACAGCGGGCGGCTCACCCCGCGCTTCGCTCCCGGCGACCAGGTTGTGGCCCGCAATATCAATCCAGCCGGTCATACCCGGATGCCGCGCTACGTGCGGGGCAAGCCGGGCCGGATTGATCGTGTCCACGGCACCTTCGTCTACCCCGACAGCAATGCCCACGGCGGCGGCGAACAACCCCAGCCGCTGTATTCGGTCTGTTTCGAGGCTCAGGCCCTGTGGGGGCCTGACACGCCGCGCCGCGACAGCCTGTACATCGACCTGTGGGAAGATCATTTGGAAGCCGCATGAGGACAGTCTTATGAGCAACGAGCATCATGACGCTCCGCCCGATCCCAGACTCGAAAAACACCACACGCCCGAGCAGACCCAGGCTCTGGAAGAGCGAGTCGGGGCGCTCGAGTCCGTCCTGACCCAAAAGGGTCTGGTCGCAAGCGCAGCGCTCGACAAGATCGTCGAGCTGTACGAAAACGACCTGGGACCGCTCAAGGGCGCCCAGGTTGTGGCCCGCGCCTGGGTTGACCCGGCCTATAAACAGCGCCTGCTGAGCAACGCCACCGCCGCCATTGAGGAGCTGGGCCTGGGAGGTTTGCAGGGCGAGCACATGGTCGTGGTCGAGAACACGCCGACGACCCATAATGTCGTCGTGTGTACGCTGTGCTCGTGCTACCCCTGGCCGGTCCTGGGCCTGCCGCCGACCTGGTTCAAGAGCGCGCCCTACCGCTCGCGGGTGGTCATTGATCCGCGTGGTGTGCTGCGCGAGTTCGGCCTGGAGCTGGACGAGTCGATCGCCGTCCGGGTGTGGGACAGCAGCGCCGAGATTCGCTACATGGTGCTGCCCGAGCGGCCGAGCGGGACCGAGCAGCTGAGCGAAGACGAGTTGGCCCGGCTCGTCGACCGGGACGCCATGATTGGCGTGACCACGGTGCGCTTTGACCCCGACCCGCAGTCAGCATGACCAGACCCGCCAAATCGACCATCGCCGAAATGCCCGGCCAGGCGTCGCTGCCCCGCCGCAGCGGCGAACTCGTGTTCCACGACCAGTGGGAGCGACGGGTGTTTGCCATGGCCGTGTCGCTGTGCGAACAGGGCTATTACTCGTGGGACGAGTT
>JAGWBB010000037.1:0-80831 GCA_021296095.1 Desulfurellaceae bacterium
TTGACGTTGCCGTCAGTGACGAGGAGATGGCACGCCGTCAGGCACAGTGGACCATGCCGCCGTACAAGGCGACGCGCGGGACGCTGTACAAGTATATCAAGAGCGTGAAGAACGCCTCCGAGGGCTGTGTGACGGACGAATAAATCCTTCGCGCCTCTGCGGCCGGCCAGGCGTTTCAATTCATTATGAGTCATCGCGCAGCGCCGGCAGCACCCGCTCGCCTAATAAGCGCAGACCCTCTGCGGTGCTCAGGCCGTGGGGCGTGCCGAACTCGACCCGCTGCGCTCCCGCCTCGAACACGGCCGCAGCCTGGTCCGCCACCTGCTCGGGTGTTCCGGCGAACGCCACCCGTCGTAGTAAGTCATCGGAGATATAGCTGCCGGCCCGTTCGAAATCGTAGGCATCGCTGGCCGTTCTGATGCGGGCCAGCAGCTCCGGCTCGATAGCCAGGCTGCGATCCAGCTCGGCGATAACCGGCAGATACAGCGCGGCCTCTCGGCGCGCCAGATCACGGGCCGCTTTGCCGTCCGCGTCCACCACCGTCACCGCTCCGACTACGAGGCCGATGGCGTCCGTGCTCCGTTGGCTGTGAGTCGCACTGCTCTTCAGGACGCTCCGCATCTGAGACACCGCAGCCGGATTGGCCGTTCCGCCGAGTTTGACCTCGCTGATGTGTTTGGCGCAGGCCGCCAGGGTTTGCACTCCCCATGTCCCCAACAAAAAGGGCACATCGGGCCGGGCGATTTTCCACCGCAGGGCCTCGCCGCCGGCCAGGGAAAACACCTGTCCGACATAGGGTTCGGACGATTGGCTGAGCAGGTGGCGAATGCAGCCGAAGGCTTCCCGCAGGGCGGTCACCGGCCGCTGGGCGTGTACGCCGACAAAGTCCAGCCAGGCTCCCCGCGCCAAGCCCAGGTAGGCGCGGCCGTGTGAGGCCTCGTCGAGCAGGGCGATGTTGCCGGCAATGTTGATGGGGTGGCAGGTGAACGGGTTGACCGCCGCAGGGCCGATGCGGACACGGGTGGTGTGGCGGGCGATTTCCAGCAGGGGCAGCCAGGCGGGCTGATACAGCATGTCGTTGTACACGCTCACCCCGCCGAAGCCGAAGTCTTCAACGGCTTTGGCCAGAGACCCGTAGGCGGCAAGAGGCTTGTCGGTCTGGAAGGCGATGCTGACGGAGCGCTGCATGGCACGTGATCGGACGCTCTACGGACGGACGGGCAGGGACGCCCGCCCGTCATGGCTGAACTCAGCGCCGGCCGGCCGGGCCGCGCAGCAGCTGGCCGGGCAGGGCGCCGGTGTGCTCGCCGTCGCGCAGCACCACCTGACCGTTGACGATGCTGGCCAGAAAACCGTCGGCTTTCTGCTTCAGGCGGCGTGCCCCGGCCGGCAGATCGTGGGTGACCTGGGGGAGTCGGGGGCTGACCGTCGCAGGATCAAAAATCACCACATCGGCCTGCCAGCCCTCTCGCAGCAGACCGCGTCCGGTCAGACCCCACTGCGAGGCCGGCACAAAGCTCAGCTGGTGCACAGCCTCTTCCAGGCTCAGCGCCTGTCTGTCGCGGACCCAGTGGCTCAGCACATGGGTCTGGAGCGAGGAGTCCATGATCTGCGACACGTGCGCCCCGGAGTCCGAGAAGGTGACGACCGAGCGGGGATGGCGCATCATCTCCAGCACGTGGTCCTGGTTGTGGTTGACCAGCGGCTGTAAGAAAAAGCGTTGCAGGTGTGTCTCCAGGGCCAGATCGAGAAAGGTCTCAAGCGGATCCTGGCCGCGTTCGTCGGCAATCTCGGCCACCGAGCGGTAGGGCGGGGTTGCCGCGTCCATGACAAACAGCCACTTGAAATTCGCCGCCCGGGCTTCGGCTCCGATGCCCGTATTGCTCCGCCGCGGTGCCTGACGCACGGCGGCGACCAGTCGGCCGCGCAGCTCCGGGTCGCGCAGTCCGGCTTCCTGCTCGGCCAGCGGCAGTTTGCGAAAATCGGACCACACCGGCAGCTTGTCAAACGGCGTGGTCGTCTCAAACGACAGGATCACGTTCAGCGGACGGCTGTGGACCTGGATGAACATCCGCCCGCCGGCCGCCGCCGTGTCATCGGCCAGCTGAAAGAAGGGCTGCCACATATTGGGCGCCTGACGGCTGCTGAACATGCCGAAGGTAACCGGCACGCCGGTATCGACGGCCAGGGCCTTGAGCCGTCCCATGTACTCGTCAACCCGGTCGGGATCGAACCGGGCGTCCTCATTGGCGATCTCGAACACCCCGGCGTTCTGCTCGCCCAGCACGCCGACCAGTTGACGCACCTCGTCCCAGCTGGCCAGGCGGCTGGCGACCGGCTGGTTGTCCGGCGTCTGATGATTCTTGGTCCGTGAGGTTGTAAAGCCGATCGCCCCGGCCTGAATGGCGCTGCGCACCTCGTGCTTCATGGCCGCCAGGTCGTCCGGGCTGGATTCCTGACTGAAGGCGCGCTCGCCCATGACGTGGGTACGCAGGGCCGAGTGGCCGATATAGGCCGCGTAGTTGATGCCCTTGGGCAGACGCTCGACCGCGTCGAGGTATTCCGGGAAGCTCGTCCAGCTCCAGCGGATGCCGGCTTCCATGGCCTGGGGGGCGATGTCCTCGGCCCGCTCCAGGTTGCGCATGACCAGCAGTTTGTCCTTTTCCGCGCACGGGGCGAGCGAGAAGCCACAGTTGCCCATGACTACGCTGGTGATGCCGTGCCAGCACGAACAGGTGCCGAGCGGGTCCCAGAAGACCTGGGCGTCCATATGGGTGTGGCCATCGACAAAGCCGGGACTGACCACATGGCCCTCGGCGTCGATGACCTGTGTCGCGCCGTCACGAATACGGCCGATAGCCGCAATTTTTCCCTGGGCGATGGCCACATCGGCACGAAACCGGGGCAGGCCCGAGCCGTCAATAAGCGTTCCGTTGCGAATCAGCAGGTCGTAGTGCATCCGTCCCTCCTTAGTGCGTGCGGCTGAATCCTACCACCTCAGCGGTCGAAGTTCGAGGCCAAACTCAGAACGAACTCAGCTCAGAACACGGTCTTCCCTGAGCTGCGCAATCTCCCCGTCTGGGTAGCCGAGGATGTCGCGCATGACCGCATCGGTGTGCTGTCCGAGCACCGGCGCGGGAGCCTGCACCCCGTTTGGCGCGTTGCTGAGCAGCCAGGGAATGCCGGTGTGGGTCTGGCGGCCGACCTCGGGATGCGGCAGTCGGACAAAAAATCCGCGTTCGGTGAGATGGGGGTCTCGGTCGAGGTCGTGGCTGTTCATTGACGGAAAGGCCGCCACTCCGGCCGCCTGTAGGCGCTCGGTGATGTCCCACTTGTCGCGCCGCGAGGTCCAGGCCGTCAGTCGCTCTTCGAGTTCGTCTTCGTGCGCCTTGCGGTCGGCCGCAGTCAGAAAACGCGCGTCGCGCAGGAGTTCTGGCCGGTCCATAGCCCGACACAGCGCCTGCCACTCCTGGTCGGTCCCGCAGGCAATGGTCACCCATTCGTCCTCGCCGGCACACCGAAAGCAGTTATGGGGCGCAAGCCACGGGTCACGGTTGCCCTGCCGGGCGGGCTGTTGGCCGTTCATGGCGTAGGCCATCCAGCCCTCGGGCAGCAGGGCGGCCACCGCCTCCCACAGCGAGACGTCGATGTACTGGCCGCCGCCGGTTCGCTGGCGGGCGACCAGGGCGGCACAGATGGCGACCGCAGCGTTGATGCCGGCGTTGGGGTCGCCGTATGAGAGGCCGACTTCGGCGGGTGGGCCGTCCGGATAGCCGGTCAGGGAAGACAGGCCGGTCAGCGGGGCGATGGCCGGGCCGTAGGCCATGTAGTTTTTCTGCGGGCCGGTATGACCGTAGCCGGAGATGGAGGCGACGATGAGGTCGGGTTTGAGCCGTTTGAGATCGTCGTAGCCAAAGCCCAGGCTGTCCATCACCCCGGTAGCGAAGTTATCGACCACCACGTCGCTGCGTTGAATCAGCTCGCGGGCAATGCGCCGACCTTCGGGCGTGGTGAAGTTCAGCCGCAGGCTTTTCTTGGCCTGGGCCCACTGGTTGAAGACGGCGCTGGTGTTGGCGCTGGGTTTGATGCCCCTGGGGCTGGCCGGCAGACGCCGGGTCAGGTCGAGCCGCGCCCGGGACTCGATCTTGATGACCTCAGCTCCCAGATGAGCCAGATGGGCGGTGCAGAAGGGGCCGGCCCACACCCAGCTGAAGTCGGCCACCCGCACGCCGGCCAGGGGAAGAGCCGGGGGAAGAGCCGGGGGAGTCGAGGTTTGGACTGGCTGGGCGGGTGCGGTGGTCTGGAGTTGCTCGGCGTTCTGCTCGCCCAGCAGCGGGGCCGGACGACGGATCTTCCACCACGGCCGGCCGAGTTGGTAGGGCGGACCCAGGTGGGTCAGCCGGCCCGCCTTGGGGTGGGATACCTCAACAAAGAAATTGCGGGCTCTGAGCTGCTCCTGCTCGGCCAGCTGGGCCATATCGAACACCGGCGCAAAGCAGATGCGCTTGTCCTGTCCGGCCCGGAACAGGTCGGCTACCTTCCAGTTCCGAAACCAGGCGTTCAGATGCTGGTGGAGCGCTTTTTTGTTCCTGGCCCGTCTGGCCGCGTTGCGGAACAGGTCTTGGCGACTCCAGTCCGGGTTGCCCATCAGCTCTTGCAGCCGCTGCCACTGGTCTTCTTCGGCCACAGCCAGAAAAATGAGACCGTCTTTGCAGGCGAAGATTTTCCACGGGTCTTGCAGGCGTCGGCCCAGGCGCGAGGTGTGCCAGCCCAGATAGGTGTAGAAGACAAAGTTGTGCTCCAGAAACGACGCCACATAGGACTGGACAGACAGGTCGATGTGTTCGCCCCGGCCGGTTTGCAGGGCGCGAAAGTAGGTGGCCAGGCAGGCGGTGGCGGCCGCCAGCCCGCCCTGAAAATCGGCCTGCTGACCGGCGGCTCTGAGCGGCGGCAGGTCGGGTCGGTCGGAACCGCCCGGGCTGAGCCAGGCCCAGCCGCCGCCGTGGGCGACGGTGAGTTCGTAGGCCGTGTAATCCTTGTACGGTCCGGTCAGGCCAAACGGCGTGACCGCACACATGACGAGACGCGGGTTAATGGCCTGGAACGCCCGGTAGTCAAGGCCCAGCGCCTCGGCCTGGGCGGCCGGGTAATTATGCACCAGCAGGTCGGCCCAGCCGACCAGTTCGGACAGGCGGTGACGATCTTGGGTTGAGCGCAGGTCGAGCGTCTGGCCGCGCTTATTGGTATTCAGAGCCAGAAACAGGCCGCTCTTTTCCGGGTCCGTAATGTCGTCCGGAAACGGACCGTGGCGACGCGCCCGGTCCCCGTCCGGCTCTTCGATTTTCACCACATCGGCGCCCAGGTCGGCCATCAGCTTGGTCGCGTAGGCGGCCGAGACCATGTGGCCGAGTTCCAGGACTCTGACCCCCTCAAGGCCCTGCATGGCATTCCCTCCTGTCGTCCATCAGGCAGATTCTAAGTGGGGAAGGGTCTTAATGAATTGGTCCGTCACCAAGCGGACCGCCTCCATTATTGCGGCTCGGGAGACACGACCGCGATACCCTTTGACGATCTCATCTATGTGTTCTCCAGCTGCCAGCCGTTCAAGCGTGCCGGTGATCTCAATGCGTGTGTATTTGAAAGTGGGACGGCCTTCACATACCCCTCCCGCCCGTACGACAAAGTCCCCGAGCGGGTGATAGTGGTAGGGTTCTCCAGCAACTATCTCGGTCAAGAAATCTGACATGAGAGGGACTCCTCACTCGGCCGTTTACCCTCGGTACCGGGCGAGCGCTGTGCCCGCCCGGTGGTGTCATGCCGACCTGGTCTAGCGCGGGGCAAAGGCCTCAACGACGCGTGGGTCGGGCAGGGCTTCGTCATCGGCCCGAATCGGCAGCAGGCAGACGTGCGTCGCTCCCGCGCCTAGATGGGCATCGATGCGGTCCTGAATCTTCTCCTCGCTTCCCCAAGCCACAATGGCATCGACCAGCTCGTCGCTGCAGCCGTTCTCAAAGGCTTCGTCCGGCCAGCCCAGATTCTTCAGATTCCGGGTGTAGTTGGGCAACCGGGGGACATAGGTCTTCATGTACTGACGCGCGGCGGTGCGGGCCTTGGTCGCGTCGCTCTCCAGAATGACGGCCTGGGCGGCGCAGATCCACGCCTCAGGACCGATCTGAGCCCGGACCTTGGCCGTATGCTCGGGCGGCACAAAATACGTATGCGTGCCCTGGGCCTGTTCGGCCGACAGAGCCAGCATCTTGGGGTGCAGGGCGGCGATCAGGATCGGGGCCGGCTCGGCCGGCTTGGGAGCCTGATAAAAGACATCCTTGAGCTTGGGCAGGTAGTCCTTCATGTAGCTGTACGGCTTGTCATAGCTGTGGCCGCGCAGGTTGGAGACGAGCGGCTTATGGCTGACGCCGATGCCCAGCACGAAGCGGCCGCCCGACAGCTCGGCGACCGTATTGGTGGCCGTAGCCATGGTATAGGCGTCCCGCGCCCAGATGTTGGCAATGCCGGTGGCCAGGTTGAGCGTGTCTGTGTTGTTCAGCAGATAGGCCGCGTGGGCAAACGGCTCGCGGCCGACCGCCTCGGGAATCCACAGTGTCTTGTAGCCCGCTTTTTCGACCGACTGGGCAAAGGCTGCGCTGTCCGGCGCGCTCATGCTGTCCAGAAAAAACCAAATCCCGACTTTTCCGATATCCATATGACCTCCTGTGCGATCTTTTGGCGCTAGATCATACCGTTTCAGACCGCGTGGGGCTATGCCTGGTAAGCGTGTTCGTTGACTCCGTGCCGGGAAAACCGTAGGTTTCGGTCATTCTGAGCGGACTGAGCAGGGGAGGTCGGCATGGCTGTGACGTTTCATAAACTCCACCCCCATTTTGTCGCCGAGGCGGGTCCGATTGATCTACGCCGGGTACACGACCCGGAGACCCTGGCCGCGATTCGGACCGGCATGGACGACTACGCGCTGCTGGTGTTCCGTGACCAGCGCTTCAGCGACGAGGAGCACCTGGACTTTGCCCGGCGTCTGGATGGCGAGCTGCACACCAAAACCGGCATCAGCGCCCTCAAAAAGAGCCGCTTGGGCAACGAGGCTCTGGCCGATGTCTCAAACCTGACCGACCGCGGGCAGCTCCAGCCGGCCGACGACCGGCGGCGCATGTACGGACTGGGCAACCGGCTGTGGCACACCGACGCCTCGTTTCAGGACCCGCCCGGACGCTACTCGATGCTGTTTGCCCGGGTCATCCCGCCGGTCGGTGCGGACACCGAGTACGCCGATATGCGGGCCGCCTACGACGCCTTGTCGCCGGAGCTGAAGACCCGGCTGGAGGGGCTGCGGGTGCACCACTCGATTGCCCACTCGCGTGAAATCCTGGGCTTTGCCTTCTCACAAAAAGAGCAAGAGATTCTGAAGGGGGCGGTTCATCCTCTGATTCGGAGCCTGCCGCGCTCGGGCCGCAAGTCGCTCTACATTGCCGCCCACGCCTCACGGATCATCGACTGGCCGCTGCCCGAAGGCCGGCTGCTGCTGCTCGAACTGATTGAGCACGCCACCCGCCCGGAGTTTGTCTACCGGCATCAGTGGAAGGTCGGTGATCTGGTGATCTACGACAACCGGGCGACCATGCACCGCGCCCGGCCCTTTGAGGATACGAAATACCCGCGTGAATTGCGGCGGGTGACGACGCTGGATATTCAGGACAAGGCCGCTGCCGAGGCCGCCGGCGAGAAGGTCAGGGTGGCCCGGTAGCCTAAACCGGCCATGACGCGCAGCATCAGGTCTGTCGATACGTCCTTGGTGTTGCGGTTGAGCATCGCCGTTACACGCGACAATCGGAAGAGGGGCGCATATAGCATTGCCGGTTGTCACGCGGTGGGCACTGCGCCTCCCCACCTTGAGATCTCGACGGAAAGGGGCCACTAGCGAAAAATCGACCGGAGTATTTCGCCAAAGAGGTGTCAACGATGGGTAGGATGGTCGGCTTTTCCCTCTTATCCATCCCGTAGGGCGCTGCCGAACGACACCTCATTAGCCTATTCCTCGTCTGACGTTTCACTGTCAGCTACGCTAGCCGCAGTCATCGCTGTTGGCAGGTGTACGGACCGCTCTCGCATGAATTTCCGTTCATCCTCTATCAGGAACTTCTGCCGTTCTTGGATCAGACTAACTCGGTCATTACTCTGTAACTGGTGGATCGAGCTCATCGGGAAGCCATGTGTCGGTAGCAATTTTATTAAGTGGTCGTCTCCCAAGTCAGCCAAGCGTGTGAATGATTGGCCGACTTGGTCTTCGTCTATGAACATGCGATTCGCGGGACTGCTGAAAAGGTCCGTCATTGCCCCTAGGCTCGATGTCACATAGCCTACTGCCCTGGTTCCACGAGCAGAAAGCAGATAACCAGGATCGAGGTGTTCCTCATCGTTGCAAAGTGAGAGGGGGCGAAGAGACGTAAGGTAGAGGAGAAAGGCGCGAACGCGAGCGCTTCGGCTATCGAAGCGCTCGGGAAACGCCTGGGCTCGTGCGTCCAGATCAACGACACTGACCCCGGTCTTCCTACCTTCAGCAAGGTCTCGGATTTCACTCAGCGCACGAGTGGCTTGCGTAGTGTTCACTCCGCCAAACCAGCCGGTAAAAGAGGTCACCCAGAACCAGCGCTTTAGCAATGCGACTACATTGGCGTCTGGTTGTGGGCACAGTCGAAAAAACTCGCCAAGCATCACAAGTTGGAGCCCATAGGGCAGCAACCGGTCAGAGGTAACTCCCAGATCTTTGAGAAAATCGAGCGCCCTTGTGATTCCCTTCTTTGCCTCTTCGAAGGCTGCTGGAAGCTTATCTCTGACCTCCGTCTTGACCACAAGATTCGCCCACTCCTTGGCGTAGATATCAAGGCCGAGAGCAGCAAGTATTGCCCTAAGAAGGAAGACGCGGTCGAGATTTCCGAACCCTTTTCCCTCAAGCTCTTCCTGAAACTGGTCCAAATTGTCGGCAAGATGGAACTGTCCTTCCTGATAAGTCAACGCAGAGACCATCTGGTCGGCGGTCATCTTGCGTCCAGTACGATTGAGTCGGGCGAAGACTGCTATGGCACTGTCGATGTCTGCCTCACGGATACGAACGAGGGGAATCTGATAGTTTCGGAATGCGTTCGCCAGACGGTCGGCTTGGTCGAGCCAGCGTTTGGCCATATTCTCGTCATCAACTTTCGAGCTGATGTTGTGGCACGCGGCAAAGAATCCGGCTGTGTTAAGCAGGCTCCTTACGGGGAAGTGGTGCGGCTTCACTCCACCCGTAGGCTCCCGGAGAAAGTCTCCGTTGTCGAGGTCACAGTACACGCACCATTCCACGTCGTGTATGATGGACTTCTCCCCGTCGGGTAACTGAAGCGTGCCGACAAGAGTCGATACCCGTTGTTGGCCGTCAAGTAGATATCCAACCACACCACCCGGCTCCCGACTAACCGCGACGGGACCGACGTATTCGGTGGTCTCGACAGGTTGCTCTGTCTCCCAGACGAGGATGGATCCAATCGGAAAACCGCGTAGTACGCTGTCGAGCAGAGCGTGCAGGTCTGCCTGTTTCCAGACGAAGGGGCGTTGAAACCTTGGAACGCGGATTTTCCCGGCCATAATGCGTTCGACAAGGTGGCCCAGAAAAATAACCTCGGGGGAGACTATGGTGCGAGAGGGCTGACCGTCGGACATGTTTCTATACTTCCTTCCGAATTATCTCGATGCCGCGCTCAAGGTCACCTTGTCCACGGTCGAGCAGTTCGTTCTTAGCTTGCCCCTCCCAGAGGGTCCAGCATTTGTAGACATTCTTCCCGAATCCTTTGGAGAGGCCCTCTCGGTCGGCCGGCGACAGGCCAGCAAACAGTTCCTGCTCAGGCGGACAGGATTTTTCGACCAGCCATCCTTCATATCGAAGAAATTCTTTTGATCGTCGGTGAGGCTGTCCCAGGCTTCAACCAATTGAGCGTGGTCTGCTCCTACGTCTTTTCTCTGACTAAGAAGGATTCGGGGGAGGTAATTCTCGGCTTCTCGTTTGGCGAGGACCCAGCATGGAACACTCCACTTCTCGCATTCGGTACGTAGTGCCCGAGCCGTATGGCTTTCCGTATCCTCCGGACCCTTCCGGTCGCTATCGACAATAACGACCAATCGCGGTCGATAGGGCTTTCCCAGCATCAGGCGCTCAACATGTTCCAGCATTTTTCCCTTGCCGCCCCGGCTGTCAAATCGGATCGGCTCTCCTGGCTGACGCCAAAGCTTATGAAGAGATTTATCAAGCTCCATCACGACGCGTTTTACGAAAGCGCCATCGCTGCCCCGCTCCTCCACTAAAATCTGGAGGGGTTCGTCAGCAAGGCGGAAAGCATTCTCGGGGCTGAGTTCATCCGTTCCATTTGGATGCGCTGTCACTCGCACGCGTCTTCCGTGTGGAGCGGAGGTCCACGCATCGCGCTGAATCGACCTGACGAACATCTCGTGTACCCAATCACCTTGAGATCCACGGTCACGAATCCAAGACGTGGTTTCAATTATGTCGGGATTTGGCAGACTGGTCGTGTCCCACACGTGCCAGCCATCCTCGATCCTGTAGATAATGCGATCCAACTGCTGATGAGCGTCCGGGTTGTTCGCTGCACTGGGGTCAATCTCGATGCGCACCAAGCTCATTCCTTCGGCCGGCTGGCACGGCGGATAGCAAGAATCTCGTCATAGTCTTCGATGAAGACGCCTTCTGGCCAGCTATCCATCTCGCCGTTCTCGTTGATTTTGATTTTCCGCAGAATAGAGCCGTGTCCTGGTTCCGTGTCAATCCAGTAAATCAACACGTTCTCGGCCGGCAGTCGTCCTTCCGCGATCCAGCGTCTTGTGCGAAGCAGCATCATTTCCGAGTGAGTCTCGATAACCATGGGCCGCATGGGGCTAAGGTTCTCGAGCAAGAGTTGTGCGACATCCGCGTGAGCCGCTGGATGGAGCTCGGCTTCGGGGTGTTCGATGACATCGATACCCTGGCCTGCCTTGCGAGCCGTGAGTGCCATGACCACAACCGGGAGAACATGCGAAAGCCCTCGGCCGGATTGCAAGAGGCGTACATCGGTGGAGCGGGCAGGCGCTGGGACTACGAGTTCAGAGTAACTGCCCTGTGCTACCACATCGAGACTCACACCGAAGGTGATGCGATACCACTCGCGAACCGATTCTCTCAACTCGTCGTCCGCCGCTAGAGCTAAGGGCGTATTCTGCCCGTTTGGCCCAAGCTCTGTAGGCGAATGTTCTATCGGAGTGAAGGGCGATGGAATGAGGCGACGTGGGCACTGCAAATGGCGAACGCCTGAAGCCCAAGCCTTGAGGCCTTTGGCTGACGCACCAACCCAATCTGCAAGATTGTTCGGCTGCTCGGGGATCAGTCCTCGCCAACCGATCTGTCGCGATTCCTGCGCTCTTCCCGAGACACAGACATTGTAGAGGGCTCCTCTATCGAACCCTTGCCTTTCCACTGCGACCTTCTGGCCGTCACTGATAAGGCTCCACTTTGAAATCTGACGCTCGGACGGATGAGACGGTGCTACAACGTTCGTAACGGTGGCCGAAAGCGACAATTCAGTGCCGTTATCCGCTAAGGTTGCGGACAAGTATAGCCGACCGTGAACGGTACGCCCGGTCACCAAATCCTCGAAGGTCTCCCCATGTTGGATTCCTCCAGACTTCAACGGAAACGGCTCCAACGTGTCATTCTCTGAAGGAGCCACGCCGCCCGCAAATAGCTGGATCGCCTTGGCTAGTGCTGTCTTACCCGCGTTATTCGCGCCCACGAGAATGGTCAAAGGGGCGAGTTCCAGCTCGGTCAGTTCAGCATAGCCTTTGTATCGTTCGAGACTGAGCTTGCGGAGTTTCATTGTTGATCACCTGACAGTCTACCTAAGTGAGTGCTCTATAGAATGTCAAGCCGCTTGAGCATAGAGGATGAACGCTGTTATGCACGACCGGGAGGTGCGGGCGAGTTTTGCGACTTGCTGATGGGTGAGTCTGCCTTTCTGTACGGCCTCAATGATGGTGTCATTCAAGTCGCTCCGAAGCTGGCTTTCAGCTCCATCGGCGGGACTGAGCCCCAACTGTCAAGCTCTCATCCGTCACCTCACTGTTCCATCATCACATCCCGACTGGCGAATCCCTTGGCCATGGCAGCCCAAGATGCTATGGCCAGAGAAAAAGGAGGACGGCATGAGCGAATCTGGCAACGCAGCACAAAGAGCGGCAACAAGTTCCTACGCCGAGGCCGACCCGAAACTGTACGCCTTTCTGGACTGGATGGAGCAACAAGACCCCGACTACTCGAAAGCCTTCAGAGCCTATGGCGAGAAGGGCACCGGGGAGGGGCAGGCCCTGGCCGTCAAGTATCGGGAGATGGTCATGAGCGCCGTCCTGGTCTTCTCGGGCCGACGGGAAGGCGCGGTGGCCCACCTCAAACGGGCAATCGAGCACGGGGCGACCAAGCGCGAACTGTTCGAGGCCGGCCAGTCCGCAGCCATCCCCGGCGGCGGCATCACCCTGGGCCTGTGGATGCAGATCCTGGCTCAGCTGGATAGTGAGGGAGCGTTCAAAAACGGCTGATGCCCGACCAGCAAAGGAGGGAGGGTGTATGACACACCAAGCGACCGCGTCGTCCAAGCCGATTCACCCCCAGACCCAGATCGGTCATATCCATCTGACGGTGACCGACCTGGAGCGCTCACTCGCCTTTTACCGTGATCTGTTGGGCTTTGAGGTGACCATGCGCTACGGGGACTCGGCCGTGTTTCTATCCGCCGGCGGCTACCACCACCACCTGGCGCTCAACACCTGGGCCGGACCGGAGGCGAGTCCGCCCCCGCCCGGCCATACCGGGCTGTATCACTTCGCCATTCTCTACCCCAACCGGCAGGAGCTGGCCCGCACGGTCCGGGCCTTGCGTCAGGCCGACTACCCGCTGCAGAGCACCTCCGACCACGGCGTGTCCGAGTCCATCTATCTGGCCGACCCGGATGGCAACGGGGTCGAGCTGTCGGTCGACCGGCCGCCCGACAGCTGGCCCCGTGACGCCCAGGGCAATCTTCAGGCCAGCCGCGGCAGCCTGGACCTGGACGAGCTGTTGGCCGAGTTGGCGGACAGTCAGGACTGAGCGCACCCGGCAGCAGACAAGAAAGGGCACAGGCATGGATTTCAGTTTTAGCCCACAGGAAGAGGTCTTTCGTCGGGAGTTTCGGAGCTGGCTTGAGGCCAACATCCCGCGTGACTGGCGCGACGACGGCGAGTTGCACGACCCGGATTCCAAGGAGGAGTTTGAACGCCGCCGGGCCTGGCACCGCAAGCTGTACGACGGGGGCTGGATGTGTATTCACTGGCCCGAGGAATACGGCGGACGCGGGGCCAGTCTGATCGAGCAGGTCATTTACCACGAAGAGCTTGATCGGGCCAAAGCGCCGCCCACGGTCAATTTTCAGGGTATCGCCCGGGTCGGACCGACGCTGATGCAGTGGGGCACGCCCGAGCAGAAGCAGCGTTTCATTCCCAAGATTCCGCCGGCCGAGGAAATCTGGTGCCAGGGCTTGTCGGAGCCCAACCACGGCTCTGATCTGGCGGCGGTCGAGACCCGGGCGATTGACCAGGGCGACCACTTCCTGGTCAACGGCGCCAAGGTCTGGACCTCGAACGCCCACCACGCCGACTACACCACGCTGCTGTGCCGGACCGATCCCGACGTGCCCAAGCATAAGGGCCTCAGCTATCTGCTGGTCGATATGAAAAGCCCGGGCATCACAGTCCGCCCGCTGGTCCAGATCACCGGCGAGCACGGCTTCAACCAGGTGTTTTTCGAGGATGTCCAGGTGCCCATGGCCAACCTGGTCGGTGAGAAAAACCGGGGCTGGATGGTGGCCATCACCAACATGATGTTCGAGCGCACCATTCATGGCGGGCGGACCGACATGATGGTCGAGGTCGAGCAGCTCATCAGCCTGGCCAAACAGGTCGAACGCCACGGCCGACCGGCCTGGCAGGACAGCTATGTGCGCCAACGGATCGCCGGTTTTGCCTGCGAGGCCTCGGCGCTGAAGTACACTAGCTTCCGCCAGCTGACCCGCCAGTTGCAGGGCCAGCCGCCCGGACCCGAGGGGTCGATGATGAAGCTCGGCACCAGCACCCTGAACCACCGCATGCAGGAGTTTGCCATGGAGCTGCTGGGACCCTACAGCCAGTTTGAATACCAGGCCGACCAGGCCATTGACCGCGGCAAATGGTCACACCGCATGCTGGCTGCGCGGCGCAGCACGATTGCGGCCGGCACCAACGAGATTCAGCACAACATCATTGGCGAGCGGGTGCTCGGCCTGCCCAAGGGCTGAGGGCGCACGGCTTCACGCATAAGGAGGGATGAGCGATGGCAGCCGGAAAAGTGATTGACGCCGACGGACATATCCTCGAACCGCCCGACCTGTGGCAGCGCTACCTGGAGGGCAAGTATAAAGACCGGGCTATCCGCATGGAAAAAGACCGCGACGGCGTCGAGTACTTCGTGATCGACGGCCGTCCCTCGGCCAACCTGCGCGGCGTCGGACCGGCGGTGGGGGGAATCGGTCAGCCCTACCAGGAGATCGCCACCTCGGGCAGCTTCAGCTACTTCGACGGTCCCAGGGGCGCCTATGAGCCGACCGCCCGCCTCAGCTACATGGATGAGGAAGGCGTGGATGCGGCCGCCATCTTTCCCTCGCTGGGCCTGACCTGGGAGGTCGAGGTGAAAGAAGCCGCCCTGGCCGCCGCCTATGCCCGGGCCTATAACAACTGGGTGATTGATTTCTGTAGCGCCGACCCGCGGCGCTTGATCCCGGTCGCCCATATCTCGCTGCTCGACATTGACGAGGGGGTCAAGGAAGTCCGGCGGGTGGCCAAGCTGGGCGTCAGGGGGGCGTTTATGCGCGCGGCTCCGCCCAGCCAGATTCCGTACTGGGATCGCGCCTACGACCCGTTCTGGGCCGCCCTGCAAGAGGCCGACATGCCGATCGGCTTCCACGTCTCTTTGAACGAATACTTCCTCGGCCACCAGTGGAAGATGAACGAGTCGGTCACCGCAGTGTCGAGTCCGCTCCACGGCTACCGTTTCAGCGTGGTCATGTTTGACGTGCAGGCGGCCTTTGCCGCCCTGTGTCAGGGGGCGGTGTTTGACCGCTTTCCACGCCTCAAGGTGCTGCTGCTCGAAACCGGCGGCGGCTGGATCGCCCACTTTCTGGAGCGCCTCGACGCCAAACACAAGCTGCTGAGCTGGAAGACCGGCCTCAAGGAGTATCCGAGCGAGTACTTTCGGCGCCAGTGTTGGATCTCTTTCGATCCCGACGAAACGACGATCCCCGACGTGGTCAAGCACTGCGGGGCCGATAAGTTCATCTGGGCCTCGGACTTCCCCCACTTTGACGCCAGCCCGGCTGCGGTCGAAGAGACCAAACAGGCGGTCTCCAGCCTGTCGGACGAGGACCAACGGCTGATCCTGGGCGAGAATGTAGCCAGAATCTACAATCTGTGACCTATAATCTGTAATCTCTAATCTGTGAGGGGCGGCAGGGACTCCAGACATGAACACCGACACCGCGTCTGATCGTATCGACTTCTACCTGTGCACCCATCTGCACTGTAGCCACAACCGCGTCCGGCTGAAGCTTCGCCCCGCCGACCGGACGGCCCACGAGCTGAACGGCCCGGCCCTGGCCCGAGCCTTGCGCCAGCTGGTTGGAGAGAAGGGGCTGGGCGATCAGGTTCGGGTACGGGAGACCTCGTGCATGCGGGGTTGCCTGGTCGGACCCCGGCTCAACGTGGTCGGCGGGGCCGGGTTTCGGGAGGCGGTACGCTATCTGCACCTGCCGGCCGCCAAGCGCCACCTGAAGTGCGCGGCCTGGCAAACCGCAGGCAGCCTGGAAGAGGTGCTGGAGCGCCACCTCGAGGACAGGCGGCTGCTGCGCCTCATTACCTAGAGACGGTGGTGACAAGCCCCCCTGAAAACGCGTATGAATGACACACTACCCAAAACGGAGGAACGACGATGCGCGATGGATTCAAAATTGTCGATACCGATTCGCATATGATGGAACCGACGTGGCTGTGGGACCGGCATATGGAGGACGCCTACAAATCACAGGGGCCCCGGATGGGCGAGGCGCCGGGATCGGGCCGCCGGGCCTTTCTGGTTGAGGGCGAGTCCTTCACCCGCGAGAAGGGCAAGTATCCGATGGCGGCCAAGGCATTTCTCAAAGCTGCGACCAAGGCCATGGACCGCTTTGATAAAGCCCGGCAGACCGAGTTCAGTCCCCAGAGCCGGCTCGACGATATGGACGAACACGGGGTTGACGTGCAGATTCTGTACCCGACCTATACCGGCCAGATGCTGGGCCGCGAGTTCCGCGATACCAAGCTCCTGGCCGCCTGTGTGCGCGCCTACAACAACTGGGCGACCGACTATACCTCGCTGGCGCCGGAGCGTCTGCGCTGGGCTGCGGCTCTGCCCATGCAAGATGTCGGGGAGGCGATCACAGAGGCCCACCGGGCCGCCGAAGCCGGCTGTGTCAGCTACTACATGCGGCCCAATCCGGTCCGAGGCCGGACCCTGTGGCACGAAGACTACCATCCGCTGTGGGCCGAGATCGAGAAGATCGGCAAACCCATCTCGACCCACGATTCGGCCTCGGCCTCGGTCCCGTCGTTCGGCGACCGGATGGACACCCATACCAGCGGCCATATTCTGTCACACCCGTTTGAGGCCATGGCGGCCATGGCCGGGCTGATCTGGTTCGGCATCTTTGAGAAGTTCCCGAATCTGAAAGTGATCCATGTCGAGGGAGACGGCGGCTGGACCCCGTACTGGCTCCAGCGCATGGAGCAGCACTGGAGCTTCAGCGGCAACGCCGAGCACGAGTACCTGACCCGCCGGCCGACCGACTACTTCAAGACCAACGTGTGCGTGGCCTTCCGGGGCGACGAACCGACCATGAAGGCTGCGGTCGAACTGGTCGGCGACGACAACTTCACCTGGGACTCCGACTACCCGCACCCCGACGGCACCTATCCGTGGGGTGTCCAAGCCATGCTTGAGCAGCCGATTCCCGAGGTGTCCAAGCGCAAGCTGTTGTGGGACAACGCGGCGCGTATCTTCAATCTGGACTGAGCCGACCGCCGACGCGGTCTCAACCCACTCAGGCGCCGCCCGGCGCCTGATTTCTTTTTGACAGGAGAGCAACATGAATTTTGACGCAAAGGTCGGTCTGGTCACCGGCGCCGCCTCAGGCATTGGTCGTGCTACTGCGCTGGGCTTTGCCCAGCGCGGGGGAACGGTCGTGGTGGCCGATATCAACCCGGAGGGAGCCGAACAGGTTGCGGCTGAAATCGGCGCCAGCGGTGGCAAGGCGCTGGCGCTGGTTGCCGACGTGACCACACAGGCCGATATCGACGCCATGATCTCCCGCACCGTCGGTGAGTTTGGCCGCCTCGATTTTTTGCATAACAACGCCTTTGGCATGCCGGGTGACGACCGCTTTGCGGCCCGGACCGGCGAGCTTGACGATCAGGTCTGGGATAAGACCCTGGAGCTGGGCCTGACCGCCGTCTTTCAGGCCATGAAGCGCGCCATTCCCGAGATGCGCAAAAACGGCGGCGGCGCGATTGTCAACACCGCCTCGATCTCGGGCCTGTACGCCGACTACGGCATTGCCGCCTATAATGCGGCCAAGGCCGGGGTCATCAACCTGACCCGGGTGGTGGCCGTTGAGTATGCCCGCAACGGGATTCGGGCCAACTGTGTGTGTCCGGGCGCGATCAACACGCCGCTGATCGCGCCGGCTCTGGAGATCGCCGGCTTTCAGGACAAGTTCGACGCCGCGATTCCGATCGGCCGGCTGGGCGAGCCCGAAGAAATCGCCAACGTGGTGCTCTTCCTGGCCTCGGATCTGGCCTCGTTTGTGACCGGTTCGGCCTTTGTCGCCGACGGCGGACAGACCGCCAAAACCGGCAGTCCGTCGTTCCTGGCCGAGGGCTAGACGCGGCTGTGTCAAGCATTGCACTCGCGTCTCAGTCGGACTATGCTCGGCTCGAATGACGCCACAAGGAGGGAGCTATGGCAGACCTGGAAACCCAGATGCAAGAGGTGATTGACCGCGAGGCGATCCGTAACCTGCCGCTGCAGTACTGTCACTGCGTGTGGCAAAAGGACCTGGACGGCTACGCCAATCTGTTCACCGAGGACGGTTCGTTCACGATTGACAACCCCGACCTGCCGGGCGCCCAGGGCCGGGACAATCTGCGCAAAATGATTGCCAGCGGCCTGGACGACATCCAGCCCCGGCCGTTCATTCATAACCACGTGATTGAGCTGACCGGCCCGGACAGCGCCACCGGCACCTGCTACGTCGAGGTCCACATGCTGCGCGAGGGCAAGAAGTGGGAGATGCGGGGCTGGTATAACGACGAGTACGCCAAGGTCGGCGGCGAGTGGAAATTCAAGTCGCGGTCCCGAGAACGAGGGCTAAGAGGGGAGCCGAGTATGGCAAACTCCAGTCTGGAACCCCAGCTGCAAGAGGTGCTGGATCGTGAAGCGATCCGCACCCTGCCGCAGCGCTACTGCCACTGTGTGTGGCAAAAAGATCTCGACGGCTACGCCGCGCTGTTTACCGAAGACGGAACCTTCGGCACCGACGATCCCAGCCTGCCCAGGGGCCAGGGCCGCCAGCAGCTGCGCAGTCTGATCGAGGGGGCGCTCAACGACCTGGGCCCCCGGCCGTTCATTCACAACCACGTGATCGAGCTGACCGGTCCCGACTCGGCCACCGGCACCTGCTACGTCGAGGTCCACCTGCTGAAGGAGGGCAAGAAGTGGGAGATGCGGGGCTGGTATAACGACGAGTACGCCAAGGTCGGCGGCGAGTGGAAATTCAAGTCGCTTTGGCCCCGAGAACGAGGGCTGAGCCGCGTCCTCTGTCAACCACAAGAAGATCGCAGGCGTCACGCGCAGCCAGGGAGGCACCATGGCCCGACCGTTTGATCCCATCCTCGTCGAAGTCATCCGCAACCAGATCGCGGCAATCACCGAGGAGATGACCCTGACCGTGTACCGGACCGGGCGTTCCGGCATGTGCAAGGTCGGTGATTTCGCTACCGCGGTGTGCGACCGCCACGGCCGGGTCGTGGGTGAGGGCGGCTCGCCGTACCAGATGTGTGTCTTCATCGACACCATGGACAATGTGCTGGCCAAGCACGGCGACGATCTCAAACCCGGCGATATCATCATTGCCAACGACCCCTACTGTGGCATTTCCCACATGCCCGATATCACCCTGATTGCGCCGGCCTTCTGGCAGGGTGAGCTGGCCGGCTTCCTGATCTCCTACTCGCACCACACCGATGTGGGCGGCCGCTTTGCCGGCGGCATCTCCAGCCTGTGCCAGTCGAGCTTTGAGGAGGGCGTGCGGATTCCGATGCTCAAGCTGTACGACGCCGGCCAGCGCAACGATGTTCTGCTGGATCTGATCGTGGCCAATGTGCGCACGCCCGAGGAGTGGGTTGGCGACGTTGACGCCAAGGTGGCCAGCTGCTGGAAGGGCCAGGAGCAGCTGACCAAACTGATCGACAAGTACGGCTTCGAGCAGCTGAACGCCACCTGTGACCACCTGGTCGAGTATGCCGAGCAGACCACCCGCCAGGCCATCAGCCAGATCCCGTCGGGCGAGTACCGGGAAGAGATGCTGTTTGTTGACGAGAACGAGGTCACCGGCGGGCCGGTTCCGCTCGACGTCATCGTCCGCATCGAGGGCGACCGGGCCACGCTCGATCTGTCGTCCAGCCCACCCCAGGTCAACGCCTCGATCAACGCCCCGCTGGTATCGACCAAGGCCGTCACCCGGGCGCCCTTCAAGTCGCTGCTGCCGACCGATGTGATTGTCAACCACGGCTTTGCCCGGCCGATTGATATCATTGTGCCCGAGGGGACGCTGCTCAACCCGCGCTATCCGGCGGCGGTCGGTGGCCGGGCCTCGCTGATGATGTCGCTCAGCAACATGGTCTACCGGGCGATTGCCAAGGCGCTGCCCGGTCGGCTCGGCGGGGTCGGCGAGGGCGCCGACATGCTCCATTTCAACGCCCACAGCAACGGCAAGTACCAGTCCTTCATGGACGTATTTTTCGGTGGCTGGGGCGGCCGTCCGCAGGCCGACGGGGTGGACGGTGCCTCACCGCTGGTGATGGGCGGCGGCTATGGCTCGATGCCGGCCGAGCTGCTCGAACGGGAGTATCCGGTCACGATCGAGGGCTTTGGTTTTGTGCCCGATACCGAGGGGGCGGGCCGCCACCGCGGCTCGGTGTCGGTCTACCGCGAGTGGCGTTTCCGCAAGCCGGCCGAGGTCTTGCTGCGGACCGTCGGCCTGCGCGGTTCGGAGGGCCTCGACGGCGGCGGACAGGGCGGCGACGCGGTCAACATCCACACCTCGGACGGCCAGCAGACCGTGCTGACCCCCCAGGCCCACGTCCACCTCCAGGTCCAGCCCGGCGACCGGGTCTACCACAAGGTCCACGGTTCGGGCGGCTATGGCGATCCCTTTGAGCGTGACGTGGAGGCGGTCAGGCTCGACGTGCTTGAGGGCAAGGTCTCGGTCGAGCGCGCCCGCACGGTGTACGGGGTGGTGATCGACCCCGACAGCCTGAGCGTCGATGAGGCAGGCACGCTGGAGCTGCGGGGCGGTAGACAGCGTCTGGCGGCGGTGGCGGATTAGGGCGGGAGACACGCGCATGCGGGTGGGGTTTGATATCGGCGGGACGTTTACCGATGTGATCGTGCTGGGCGATGACGGTCGGATCGACACGGCCAAGGTCCTGTCCCTGCTCGACCGGATCGGCGAGGACATCGTCGGTCATATTCGTCAGGTTGGTTCGTCGGAGCAGATCGCCAATTTTGTCCACGGCACGACCATCGCGTCGAACGCCGTGATCGAGGGCACGACCGCGCCGACCGGTTATATCACCACCCGCGGTTTCCGCGACGACCTGGAGATGCGGGGCGAACGGCGGCCCAATTTGCAAGACCCCAACTGGGTCAGGGGCCGTCCGCTGGTGCCGCGCCAGCTGCGCCTGGAGCTGAGCGAACGGGTTCTGGGCGACGGAACGGTCGAGCGCTCGCTGGATGCCGAAGAAGCCCGTCAGGCCATTCGCAGTCTTGCCGCCCAGCGGGTGCAGGCCATTGCCGTGTGTCTGATCAACTCCTACCTCAACCCGGCCCACGAGCAGGAGGTGGCGCGGCTGATTGCGGATGAGCTCGGCTCCGGGGCGGTGGTGTGTATTTCGTCCGATATCTATCCCCAGATCCGAGAGTATGAGCGGGCCAGCACGACTGTCATCAACGCCTCGCTGATTCCGGTCGTGGACCGCTATCTGGACCGGCTCGAACACCACCTGTCAGCCTACAGCGAGCGGCTGCTGGTCATGCAGTCCAACGGCGGGATCATGTCGGCCGAGCTGGCCCGCAACAAGCCGGCCTTTATGATCGAATCCGGGCCGGCGGCCGGAGTCCTGGCTGCGGCTCGGCTGGGCCAGGAGACCGGTCTGGACAAGGTCTTGTCGTTCGATATGGGCGGCACCACGGCCAAGGCGTGTCTGATTGAAGACGGGCTGCCGGCCGAGCGGGCCGCCGGTGAAATCGGTGGGGCGGCCAACGTCACCACCCACCAGTTCTACAAGGGCGGCCATGCCCTGCGCGTGCCCTCGCTCGACATCGTCGAGGTCGGGGCCGGCGGCGGCAGCATTGCCTGGATCGACGCCAGCGGGGCGCTGCGGGTCGGACCCCACAGCGCCGGGGCCGAGCCCGGACCGGTGTGTTACGGCCGGGGCGGCAGCAAACCGACGGTGACGGACGCCAACGTAGTCAACGGCTATATCAATCCCGAGGCGATTGCCAACACAACGATGCGGATCGACTATGACGCGGCCTGGCGGGCGATCAAGGACCAGATCGCCGACCCGCTGGGGCTGGACACCCGCGAGGCAGCCTACGGGATCAGTCAGATCGCCAACTCGGCCATGATGCGCGCCCTGCGGGCGGTCTCGACCGAGCGCGGACGCGATCCGCGCGACTTTACCCTGGTGTCTTTTGGCGGCTCGGGGCCGGTTCACGCCGCCGCCCTGGCCGACGATATCGAGATCGGCAAAGTCCTGGTGCCGGTCTTTCCCGGCGTGTTCAGCGCCCTGGGGCTGTTGCTGGCCGACTACCGCCACGACTATATCCGCAGCGTGGTGACGCCGCTGGCCGCGATCCGGCCCGGGCGGATCCAGGAGTTGTACGCCGACATGCAGGCCGAGGCCCGGGAGCTGATGCAGGCCGAGGGCATTGACGTCGAGCTGATTCGCTTCGAGCCGTATGTTGATATGAAGTACGACTATCAACTCCAGGACTTGAGCATTCCGTGTCCGGACAACGCTGATGCCGCCGAGCTGCCGGACACACTCGCCCAGGGCTTTCAGGCTGCTCACGAACAGGCGTTCGGCTATACCACCGGCGATCCGATTGAACTGGTCAGCCTGCGCCTGCGCGCCCTGGCGACGGTTGGGGATATTCGTTTTCGAGACCTGGGGATGCGGATTGGGGCGTCGTCCGGCGCCAACGGTCACAAGCCCCGGGCGGCTTTCTTCGGCCCGCAGCACGGTCTGCTACAGACGCCGGTATGTCGCCGTAGCGATATTGCCGACCCACAGCCCGGGCCGCTCATTGTTGAAGAGCCCGACACCACCGTCCTGGTTCCGCCGGACTGGCAGATCAGCCGCGATGCCTTCGGCAGCCTGGTGCTGACCAAGGCCGCCTGAGGGGTTTGCCACAACACGACATGTGGAGGAGAAACTGCGATGTCTGAGACGCTCAGCCAAAATGCGACGGATTCGGCGCCGCCCGTGCGCACGACCGTCCCAAGCCCGGTGCCCCATCCCCTGCATCCCCTCACCCGCGCCGAGATCGAACGCGGCGTGGCGACCCTGTCCGAGTCGGGGGCGTGCCACGGGCGGCTTGCCTTTTCCAGCGTCAGTCTGCTCGAGCCGGCCAAGGCTGCGGTCAAGAACTTTGCGCCGGGTCAGCCGCTCACCCGCGTGCTGCGTTTTCTGGGCGTGGACGGACAGGGCAGCTTTGACGCGCGGGTGAACGTCAGCACCGGCGAGCTGCTCGAAGTCCGCCGTCAGGCCGGTGTGCAGGCACCGCTCAGCGGCCGGGACTTTATCCGGGCGATAAAAATCACCAAGGCCGACCCGGCCTGGCAGCGAGCTGTTCGCAAACGTGGGATTGACGATTTTGAGCAGATCCAGATCGACATGTGGCCGGGCAGCGGTCCGGCGGTCAACGGCGCCGACCCCGGCCATAGGCTGGTTCGTGCGATTGCCTTTGTCCGCCAGGATAAGACCGACAACGGCTACGCCCGGCCGCTGCACGGTATTATCGCCCACCTCGATCTGACCGAAGGCCGGGTGGTGCATGTCGAAGACCACGGGGTGAGGACGATTCCGCCCGAGAGCGGCCGCTATGAGCCGGAGCACCAGCCCGGGCTGCGCACCGACCTCAAGCCGCTCGACATCAGCCAGCCCGAGGGACCGGGCTTTCGTATCGACGGCTATGCCGTGAGTTGGCAGAAATGGTCCTTCCGGGTCGGTATGCACCCCCAGCACGGCCTGGTTCTGCACGAGCTGTGTTACGAGGATGGCGGGCAGAAACGCCCCATCCTGTACCGGGCTGCGCTGGCCGACATGGTCGTGCCCTATGGCGACAGCGACCCGATGCACTCCTGGAAACACGTTCTTGACGCCAGCGAAGCCTCAATCGGCAATCTGGCCAACTCGCTCAAGCTGGGCTGCGACTGTCTGGGAGAGATTCGCTACCTGGACATCAACACCGTGGCGTATGACGGCTCGGCCGTCACGGTCGAGAACGCGGTGTGCATCCACGAGGAAGACTACGGGGTGTTGTGGAAGCATATGGATATCCACTCCGCCCCGGCTTTCCACACCGAGGTTCGCCGCTCGCGGCGGCTGGTGGTGAGTTCCTTTTTCACCGTCGGCAACTACGAGTACGGCTTCTACTGGTATCTGTACCTGGACGGAACGATTCAGATGGAGGTCAAACTGACCGGTATCGTTGGCGTGAGCGCGGTCGAGACCGGGGCCGAGAAGCCCGAGTTTGCGCCGCTGATCGCCCCCAACCTGGCCTCGCCCATCCACCAGCACCTGTTCTGCTTCCGGCTCGACTTTGATCTCGACGGGGAAGACAACGCGGTCTACGAGGTAGACGTCGAGCCGCTGCCGCTTGGGCCGACCAACCCCCACGGCACCCAGTTCCACGCCCGCAGCACCCTCCTGGGCTCGGAAACCGAAGCCCGCCGGGACTGCGCGCCACACAAAAGTCGAAGCTGGAAAGTGGTCAATCCGCAGCGCCTCAACCGGCTGGGCGTCCCGGTCGGCTACAAGCTGCTGGCCGGCGCGACCCCGACCCTGTTTGCCGACCCGGACTCCTACGTCGGACGGCGGGCCGGGTTTGCCCGGCATAACCTGTGGGTGACTGCCTTTGACGCCGAGGAACTGAGTGCGGCCGGTGATATGAGCCTGCAAAGCCCGGGCGACGATGGGCTGCCGGCCTACTCGCGCGGGCGTGATATCGACAACACCGACCTTGTGGTGTGGCACACCTTCGGGCTGACCCATGTCCCCCGGCCCGAGGACTGGCCGGTGATGCCGGTCGAGTACAGCGGCTTCAGCCTGATGCCGGTTGGATTCTTTGAACGCAACCCGGCCCTCGACCTGCCGCCGAGCAAGCACCACTGTTCGTGACGGGGGAGGGGTGAGCGCCCCTCCTGTTTCTTAGACTGCGCACGAGGCGGCCAGGCTCGACAGGGCGACCCGGCGGCGGCCTTCGCGCAGGGCGTTGCGATCAAACCCGTTGGTCAGATAGCCGAACGAGATGCCGGTGGCCGGATCGGCCCAGCCGCTCTGGCCGCCAAAGCCCGGATGGCCAAACGCCTCGGCCGAGTTGGTCTTGCCAAAGGCGCGCAAATTGGCCTTGCCGTCCCCGCCGGCTATGGCGATGCCCAGGCCGCGCAGGGCGCGGTGGCCCAGAAAGGGGTCTCTGAGGTCGCCGGTGCGCGGTTGGCGCGCCTGGGCCAATATTTCGGGCTGCCAGACCTGGTTGCCGTCGTGAGCCCGCCCGTCATTGAGCAGAGCCTGGTAGAACAGGGCGATATCACCGGCGGTGGTGATGCAGCCGGCCGACGGTGAGCCGGCCTGGCGGGTGACGGTCTCGTTGAGTTCGAGCACACCGTCTTCGCTGATGGCGCTGGTCGTCTTGCCAAAGCCTTTGAGGCCCATTTTTTCGTACTCTTCGGGGCTCAGGTCCTGGCCGACCCATGCACCGTCGGCCACCTGCTCATTGCCCGAGGGCGGCAGTCCGATCCGCAGCTCGGGCAGGCCCAGCGGCTCGGCGATCCGCGTCCGCACAAACTCGCTCAGGCTCTGGCCGGTCTGTTTTTCGATGATCGCGGCAACCGCCCAGAAGTTGGACGAGATATGGTACTCGAATTTCTCGCCCGGCGCATGGCTGAGCCGCCACTGGGCAAAGCGGTCCACGCGCCGCTGAGGGTCGGCCCATTCTTTCTGCCAGTGCGGGGCATACGGAATGCCCGAGGTATGGACCAGGCAGTGTTCGACGCTTACTGCGTCTTTGCCGTTGGTGCCGAATTCCGGAATATAGTCGGCGATGCGGTCGTCAAGGCGTAGCGCGCCCTCCTGCATCATGATCCAGGCCGAGGCTGCGGTCAGCGCCTTGGTCGAAGACATGATGACAAAATGGGTGTCGTTGGTGGCCGGTTTTTCGGTCCCGCCCTGCACCGCGCGGCCAAAGGTCTGCATGGCGCCGAGCTTGCCGTTGCGGGCAATAGCGACCTGGCTGGCCGGCAGCAGGCCTTCTTTGACCTCGCGCTCGGCCCGGTCAAACAGGGCCTGGACTTTTGCCGGGTCAAGGCCGACTTCCTCAAGATTTGTGGCAAAAAAATGTGCGGCTGGCATGTGGTGTCCCTCCTTTGCGGTGTGGACGGGATTGTAACCGGAAGCGGCCCAAGAAAAAAGGAGCGTGGCCACCCCGGAATCCGGTCAGGGGGACGACCCGTCCGGGCGGAACCACGGCTGCAAAATCGCCTCGTCGGGCCACAGGAACTCGAAGCCGGCGTCGAGCGCGTACTTTTTGTCGAGGTCTTCCCGGTCGCCGATATGGTAGTACACATCCGCCTCGAACGCGGCCTTGACGTCGGGCAGCATCATTTTCCCCACGGCAAAGTCTATCGGAATCTTGTGCCGGTCCCAGATCGCCCGCTGGGCGCTGATTGGACGGTCGGAACAGCTGCCGATCACAAAGCCCTGCTCCTGGACTCTTCTGACCATGGCCATGGTCACGACCCCGGGCGGGTCGCCGACCTCCAGGGTTCCGTCTATGTCGAAGCTTATGAGTATGAGCAAGCTCAGTCCTCCGTGTGCTGTCGCTGATGCCGTGTGCCGACCTTTGAGCCGACCGGTCGTGTCCGGTCGAGGCAGGGCCACCGGGAAAATCCCCCTCAGTCTCCCTTTTTCAAAGGGGGAAGCCTGTCCTGAGCCCTATCGAAGGGCGCGTGAGCGCAGGCGGATTTCCGGTGGAAGAGGGGCGGCCTCCAAGGCATGCCTGTTCAGTCGGGCGTGGCGCTCCAGACGGTGAAGTTGCCGCCCAGGGGCATGGGACCGCCGGAGACTCCGATCTCGGGTTTGACCCCGGTGACCTGGCGGGCGCCGGCCCGTTGCTGTAGCTGCTGGATGGAGTCGGTGTGCATCCAGAAACGGCTGCGGCCGCTGCCGATGTTGCCGCCGCTGGGCAGGACCGGGTTTGGGCCCTCAATGCTGATGTCCGTCTGGTAAAAGTCCAAGGCTTCGCCAAACTTGATGCCGCGATAGCCCAGACCCTCCAGGTGGAACTGGTGGAACTGGGCGAAGCCGTCGTACATGTTCTCGAAGGACAGATCCGCAGCGGTGATCCCGGCGCCCTCGTACAGCTTTCTGCCCGTTCTGGCGGTGTCCTCCTCGACCTCGTCCAGGGTGGGCGTGAGGCTTCTGGGCGTGGTCCGGCTCGACGCATGGTTGAGGATGTAGACCGGCTTCTGTTGCATGTCCCTGGCCCGTTCGGGGGTGGTGAACAGGTAGGCGGCGGCAACCGTGATCGGGATGTCGTTATCGAACAGGTTGGCCGGCTTGGCGATCCAGCGCGCGGCCTGGTAGTCCTCCGCCGTCAGCTGCTCGGGTCGGTGCTGCGCCCAGTAGCCCTCCGGGAACATCAGGCCGTTGCGCCTGGAGTTGGAAATGAAGGGGGCCATCATGTCGTGGCTTTTGCCGTACTTGCGGCAGTACTCGGCGAACTGCAGGGCTGTGCCGTAGCAGGCCGGAGCGCCCCACAGATTCCTCAGCGCGCTCATTCCAGAAACGGCGCCCCCGGCGTTCGAGCCGCCCTGGTAGTAGCGGCCCTCCAGGTTATGCCAGCCCTTGAGCACCAGGCAGGTGTGGGTCAGGCCGTCGCCTACGGCCTGGGCGGCAACGACGATGGCGTTGGACATACAGCCCGGAGCGTGCATGCTGAACTGGACCTTGGTCAGCTCCGGCATATTCTTCACGATCCACTCGGCGCTCAGTTTGGCGATGCCGTCCAGGGGATCGTCCGTGGGGCTGAAGGCGCTGACGACATCCTCGGGGATGGGCCGGCCCTTTGGCCAGTAGGCTCCGGTCGTGGTCTCGGGCACGACGACCAGCCCGTCGATCTGGTCCGGTGCAACGCCCGCGTCGGCTACTGCCTTCCTGAGCGCCTGAAGGCTCCAGGCGCCCACACAGGTGTCGGGGCTGCCGTCCCAGCGCCGGGCGGTCGGCGAGTGGCCGACGCCCACGGCCGCGACCTTGGCCCGGTGTTCCCACAGGCCCAAGCCCTCGGTGGTGCGATACATGGAAGCCGGAGGAGTCTGGGTATTCATTGTGCCTTCCTTTCTGCGACCCGCCACTCGGGGACCTTTTGGCCGTTGGCGGTCGCCTCGAACACCACCTCGACTTTAGCTCCGACCGGGACCTCGTCCACCGGCGTACCGGGCAGGTGGGAGTACATCTGGATGCCCGGGTCCTCGTCCAGCATGATGACCGCGACGTTGAACGGCTGATCCTCCTGGAGCAGTCTGACCGGGCAGTCGTAGACCACCCCGTAGTTGTAGATCGTGCCCCGCCCGCTCATCTCCTTCCATTCCAGATCGTCGGCCGAGCGGCACTGACGACACGTCGGCGCCGGCGGATGCTGGAGCCGGTCGCAGCCGCGACAGTTCTGGATGACCAGCCGCCCCTGGTTGGCGGCGTCCCAGAAGGGCCGGGTCAAGTCATCGGGTATGACGCCCTGTTTTGCCATATCTCCCCTCCACGCTAAGCAGGATTGTCAGTGAGAAGTTTTACGCGGCCAACAATAGCCCATTGCTGGTATATGTCAAAAGGTCTGGATCAAAGAGGAAAGGTAATCTGAACGGGCGCACGCTACGGCTCAGCTTCACTCTAGGCCACAATCGCAATGCCGCTACGACCGCAGACGGCTGGTACATCGACGACGTGGCGGTGTCTGATACATCAGCTCCGCCACAAGCGCGGCTGGAAAACCCCGCCCCAAACTCATTCCAGAGCGGTCTTGGTGTCATCTCCGGCTGGGCGTGTGAGGCCAACGAGATTGTCATTGAGCTGGACGGGGCTCCGGTACAGGCGGCCTACGGCACGCCCCGAGCGGGTACCCAACAGGTCTGCGGGGATACCAACATGCGATGGGAAGAGTCCCGCCAGAACTTCGTGATTATTCCCTAACCGCGCTCCAACGCCCTACGGAGACGGTCAGTCACAAGAGCTGCCCCTACTGAGATCGTGTGACGGTCTGGAGAGAAAAGGAATTTCCTGATCGACTCAGCATCTTCCTCCAGCGTTCCATGTCAGTGACATTCTCTGTCACTAATTCTGCTCTCGCTCGGACAGCTCCCAGAGCAATCAGCAGATCGTTGATATGGTTTCGCGGTTCCAACTCTCCATAACGCTGCTGATACTGGGCGAGCAATACGCCACTCAAGGTCCAGTCCTCGTGACTTGGCGTGACGACATAACCTTGCCTGATAAACGCCTGGTTGATACCGTCGTAGTTTCGCTTATCGGCTCGGGTCCGCGCTCCAGCATACAGTTCCTGCATAACCACTGAGCTCAAGCGTGCCCGACCGGTACGGAGCGCTCGTTGGAACAGTTCCTCATAGGCTTCTCCCCGAATCATCGGAATGAGAACAGACGAGTCGAACAGTAAGGGGCGACGGCGCGCCACGGTTACTATTTCCTTGTCGTCCGTTTGCGAGTGTCTTGGACTGTTCCTCTCCGGCGTAGCTGCAAAACATGTTTCATGACCTCATCCGCAAAGAGGCGATCGTCAATCACTGTGCGAATGGCTTCAGATTCGCTTGAGGCATCCAGGTGCTTGACCAGTTGTCGCACTTTTTCCTCTTCCAACATGACATTCTTACGAGTCAGCGTGGCTGCGCGGGCCATAAGCCCCTCCTCTTATGTATAGTTCTGTATTCTATTACACACTCTGAAAATCGACAAGGCGAGCCACGTTATAGAACGGTCGTGCAATCTTCAGGTGCTCGTGTTGTCAGCCGGTGTTCGGGTGGCGTATAATCCCTGCCGGCCTGAAATGCAAAGGAGGAAGCTATGAGCGCGAGCGCTGGACAGCACGGGGGGACACGGCCGGCGTCCCCCCTCGACTTTTTGATTATTGACGCAGACCATCATTACTACGAGCCGGACGACTGCTTTACCCGTCACATGGAATCGGCCTATGCCGACCGGGCGGTGAACATCCGCCGTGGCGAAGCCCCGTTCGGACGGGTGTATATCGGTGATGAGCGCATGCGGTTTTTCAGCATTATCCCCGGTGACCACACCGGGGTGCCGGGTGCGCTCCAAGCCTATCTGAAGGACCACGCCGGTGAGGGCAACTCACTGGTTCATGACGAGACCATTGCCGCCCACGACTTTCCCGAGGCCATGGACCGGCCAAGCCGGGTGAAAAAGATGGACGCGCAGGGCGTGGAGGCGGCCATCATGCTGCCGACGCTGGGCGTTGGGGTGGCCCACGAGCTGCGCCACGACCCGCCGGCGCTGTTCGCCAATCTGCGGGCCTTCAACCGCTGGTTGGAGGAGGACTGGGGCTTTGGCAACCGGGGCCGCATCTACAGCCTGCCCATGCTGTCGCTGGTCGATATCGACCTGGCCGTGGCCGAACTCGAACGGGTTCTGGCCGAGGGCGCGCGGAGCGTGAACCTCACCCCGGGTCCGGTCAACGGCCATTCCCCGGCCGACCCGCTGTTCGACCCGTTTTGGGCGCGCTGCCAGGAGGCCGGCATTCCGGTCGTGTTCCACCTCGGCAACGATGGCCTGGCCGAACTGTACTCGGCCCAGTGGGGCGAGAATCCAACCCCGCCCAGCCACCGCTTGAGCCCCTTCCAGCGGGTGACGGCCTCGACCGAACGGGCCACGGCCGACACCTTGTGCGCGCTCGTTTTTCATAACCTGTTTGGCCGTTTTCCCGACCTGCGGGTGGTCAGCATCGAGAACGGCGCGGGCTGGGTGGGACCGCTGATGCGGGAGATGGACCACGTCTCCCGCCTGGCCGGGCCGCGCGACTGGACCTACGGCCACTGTCCGGGCCGGCCCAGCGAGATTTTCAAACAGCACATCAAAATCTCGCCCTTCCCCGAAGAGAATATCCCCGCCCTGGTCGAGCTGTTGGGACCGGACAACGTGCTGGCCGGCTCTGACTGGCCGCATCCCGAGGGCTGCGCCGAACCGATTGATTATCTGGACGGCCTGTCGGGTCTGTCGCCCGAGGTGGTGCGGGCGGTCATGCGCGACAACACCGCCCAGCTGTTTGGCCTGGCCTAGCGCGCTTCACACGAGACTGTAGCCCTGCTGTTGCGCTATCGTCAGGCCGGGCCTGTCCTGAGTGTAGTCGAAGGACGTGATCCGGTATCCATGCTTCGACTCCGCCCTTACGGGCTACGCTCAGCACAAACGGCCTTACGTTCGCCCTGAGCGTAGCGGAGCGAAGTCGAAGGGCCTGTCCGGCGGCGGGCACCTGCCGTCTTGCGCCGGAATGACGGCAGGGACCGGCTGGCGATATGGAATCGTGAAGTGTCCTAGCGGCAGTGCGGCATCACTTCCTGAGCAAACAGCTCCATCGCGCGCCTCACCGCAGCATGCTCAACCAGTCCCCCCTGGTTGAAATAGCAGATAAACTCGTTTGTCTGGAATTCGCGTTGCAGGGCCTGGACCCGCTCGGCGCAATGCTCCGGGTCGCCAAGGACCGCTCCCAGGTCTCCCAGCTCCTCGTAGGTAATCCCCTTGAGTCTGTCCACCGCCTTCTGCAAGGACTGATAGCTCTCGGGCAGAGCCTTGATATCCGGCCGCCGCTGCTCCAGGAAACTGAAGAAATGCATCAGGCTCGCCTCACACTCCCGGCGCGCCTGGGCCTGGCTGGCCGAGACATGGACGGTGAAGGCCACCGCCACATCTTGTGTGACCCCGGCTGGCAGGCTGTCGCGGTAGGTCCCGATGTACTCCCGCAACTTGTCCATTGAGCCCGCGATCAGCGGCGTGGCAAAGATCGGCAGCCCCAGGCGTCCGGCGATGGTATACGTCTCGGGACTGTTGGCGGCGATGCGAATCGGGGGGTGGGGTTTCTGGATCGGTCGAGGAACAACCGGCAGGTCTTGTACCCGTGAGTACTTCCCCTGGTACGACAGCCGCTCGTTCGTCCAGGCCTGGCGGATGACATCGAGCGCCTCCTCAAACCGCTCCCGGCTCTCTTCTACGGGGACATTATAGGCGGCGAAGAAACTCGGCGCCGCGCCTCTGCCCACTCCCAGCTCCAGGCGACCACCGGTGAGAATATCCACCGTGGCGGCTTCCTCGGCGACTTTCAGCGGGTTGTGCAGGGGCAGGAGGGTGACGGCCGTGCCGAGTCGAATACGCTGGGTGCGCTGGGCGGCCGCCGCCAGAACGGTCAGCGGAGAGGCCAGGCGGGAAACGTTCGGGTAAAAGTGAATTTCGGCCAGCCAGGCGGTATCGAAGCCCAGCGTATCCCCAAGCTCGATCTGGGCCAGGATGTCATGGTAGCGCTGGACCTCCGACTGCCACTCCGCACACGGCAAATGATCCATAAAGCCAAAGCGCATGGTGTCTCTCCTTTCTTTTGGTCAGGCTCGGCCAGCTGGATGTCGTTCATGCCATGGCGTGCTGCGCTCATACGCATACGCCACACGCAATAGCAGCGTCTCCTCAAACGGCCGGCCGATAATCTGCAACCCGATAGGCAATCCAGCGGGCGTAAATCCACACGGCACCGAGATGGCGGGTAGACCTGTCATATTGAAAGGCCGCGTCGCCCGAGCGATATGGGCAGCAACCACAACTTCCTTGCCACCAATATCGACTGTGATGTCGTCGATCCTGCTTGCCGCCATCAGGGTCGTTGGCGTAATCAGCGCATCGACCCGACCAAGAATGTCGAGCATCTCCTGACGCAGCAGCGTCCGAAAGCGTTGGGCCTTGAGATACTGCGAGGCCTGGATGCAGGCGCCGAGCATGAGCCGCGACCGGACATCAGCGCCGTAGTGTTGGCTGTAGGTTTTCAAGGTCTGGGCATGGACTTCATACGCTTCCGCCCCAATGATGGCGCTGGAGCTGGCGATGACGTGCGGCATGCTCGGGATTGAGACCTCTTCGACTACGGCACCGAGGGAAGACAGGTGCTGCACGGCGGCCGTGATTCCATCTCGCACGGCGGATTCGACATCTTCAAAAAAATACTCCTGGGGCACCCCGAGACGCAGGCCCTGGATATCCTCTCTGAGGGCCAATGTATAATCTGGCACCGCCGCTCGGCTTGTCGTTGGGTCTTTGGGATCAGGACCAGCGATGGCTCGCAACAGCACGGCAGCATCGGCAACCGTGCGGACCATTGGCCCAACATGATCGCACGAATGGCTCAAGGGATAGACGCCAAACCGACTGACGCGGCCGTAGGTGGGCTTGAGACCAACAATACCGCTGAGCGAAGCCGGAATCCGAACAGAGCCGCCCGTATCAGTCCCCAGCGTCCCCATAGCCAGTCCCGCGGCCGTGGCTACAGCACAGCCGCCGCTTGATCCACCCGGAAGGCGAGTCAGATCCCACGGATTTCTTGGGGTTCCATAGTGAGGATTCAGAGACGTCCCGCCCCAAGCGAACTCGTGCATGTTGAGTTTGCCCAGCAGGATTGTCCCGGCATCATTGAGTCGGGTCACGACTGTCGCATCGCTCTCCGCTCTATGATCAGCGAGAATCTTCGAGCCACACGTCAGACGCACGCCTTTGACCGCGAAGAGATCCTTGAGGGCGATAGGAATACCGTGCAGCGGACCACGATACTGCCCGCCGACAATTTCTTGTTCAATGGCGCGCGCCGCCGCCAGCGCTTCATCTCTCAGGACAGTAAGGTAGGCGAGGTATTGCCCGTTTAAGCGTTCAATCCGGTCGAGATACACTTGCGTCACCTCTACAGGTGAGACCTCCTTCCTTTGAATGAGAGGCGCCAGCTCGGTAATGCTCGTAAAGGCTAACTCTTCAGTCTTCATTGCCTTCAGCCTCCGGCATGACAAAGCTCACCGCCGGATCAATATGGCTCAGGTCCAACGCGTCCAGCGCCGCGAGCCCCTCAGATAATTGTGAATACAGCCTGGCGATTTCCTGTAGTGCGTCATCGCTCAGCGGTCGGGCGATCTTGTCTCGGAGGAGAGCAGCAACGAGTTCTCGGTCTTTCACCGGGATTGTGTCCATTTCGATTATACCTATATCCAACGCGCCCAGAGCAGAGCGTGGCGCAAGTGCAGGAGCGACCCGCTGCCCGAAGAATTCCACGGCTGGCGCGGTCTCGGCCAAGGATAGTGTCAGAAAAAATAAGCGTCTTACTTCTTAAGGCATGGCGTCGGGGGGAAGCTGCTCCTGTCGCCGTTATTGTCGTGTTATGACGGTAGCGTGTAATGAATTGACAGCACTCCCAGGCCGGCACCTGGTGTCACCTTCAGCTCAGTCCGCTCGGTCGTGGCAAAACTCCAGCCGCGTGCTGTCGTAGCCATCCACCACACTCGGCTGCTTATAATTCTCCACGGCGGTCGCCACCTCGGCTAGCGATAACGCCAGGTGAAACAACCGCTTGGCATCTTCGGACAGGTTGTCCAGCGGAAACTGGCCCAAGTAGTTCAGCACGGCTTCCATGCGCGGGAGTAAGGTGTCGTACAACGCCTGTATCTCCGACATGGGACTGGTCAGGCGATGACGATTGCGTTCGGTCTCTGTGGCCAAGGCCCAGCGCTCGGCTAAGGGCTCCAGGTCTGCGAACCCTTCGGGCAACAAACTCATGCTCCACCTCCCGAATAAAAGCCAACGTACTCTTCGACGACCTTATGCCCGTGGCGGATACACACTTCATTGTCCTGTAATAAAAAGTGCGTTTTGGCGCGAGTGGCTAGAGCTTGCTGTGTTTCTTCCAGGGTGCTCAGGTCTTCCAGCAACGCATCCCGAAACAGGCACTTACTATATTCCTGCCCGAAGCGTTGTTCCACGGTGGTGGCCGGTGGGAAGTATTGGCGAAACTCCCACAAGGTGCGGTCCACGGCTAGGGGCCAGAAGTGATAGGTAAAATACATGCCGTCGAGCACATCGACAAAGAAGTTGGGAAAAATGACGTTAATGTCAAAACTCCAATTTGGAACTTTACCCGGGTTCAGATACGGGGGCAGGTCGTCAGTCGAGGCCGAAAGCATGGTATCAAACGAGCGACCCAGTTTGTGCACCAAGGTTTGGATAGGGGTCGGCTTGGGCTTGGGATTGCCGTCCACGGAAAACCTACGGTGATTACGATATAGCTTCACCCACGGCAGGTGTACCAGTGGATTTTCCTTGGGGCCATAGCTGGGCAGGGAGCGGGCGTGGATAAACGCGACATGATAGCCTTCTTGAAACGCGTCTGCGGCCACCTTCCAGCTCACCTTGGCTTCGGTCTGATAGGTTTTGCGTGTGGTGTATCGGCCAAACGGAAAGCCGCGCAGCTGTTCCCCGAGTTCGCCTAAGTATTCTGTCAGCGTCTCCTTGGGCTGGGGGGCAAGGTTGATGAAAATGAACCCCTCCCATGTGTCCACGGCAACAGGAGTCAGGCCGTGGGCGGTTTTATCCAAATCAAAGAACTGATCTTCATCTGGTACAAAGATGAGCCGGCCCTCAGTATTGTAGCTCCAGCCATGAAACTTACAGGCAAACACGCCCCGACACGTGCCGTCGCCATCCCACACGACCTTATTGCCCCGATGCGAGCACATATTGTGAAACGCGCGGATCGTGCCGTCTTGGCCGCGCACGATCAGCACCGAGGCTTCGCCCGCAGCAATATTTTTGACCAAATAGTCACCGGCCTTGGGGATTTCTTCCACCCGGCCGACATTCAGCCACACTTGCTTAAAAATCCGCTCGCGTTCCAGGGTATGATACTCGGGTGAAATACACGGCTCGATTGGCACGGGCCCGGTCCCCAACTCTGGATACGTTTGCGCCCAGCTCTTCCCGTTCGTCCCGTTTGTTTGAATACCCATCGCATGGCCCCCCTTTCTAACACGGCTTCGGTACGACTCCTATGCATCTTTACCAGCAAACGCAGAGCAGCTCGGCCAGCCCGCTGCAGCAGCGTCATGCCGCCCCCACCTCTCCGCCGTCTATACTCGGCCTCGCGCCGATGTCAAGAGTTGCGGTTGTATCGGAAGGGGCTGTTCTCCCTCTCGTTGGCAGTTGCTCCCACCCTGCGAGCACTTCGTCTTGGACTTTATTGCTGCCAAGTGCCATGGTGTTTCCTCCTCCCTGCTACAGATGAGAACCTCGGTTCGTGTCCGGGTACGAACCGGGTGGATTCAAAGCCGTCAATCACTCCCGGCTGCCCAAAGAATTCCACGGCCGGTGCAATTTCTGCCAAAGATAATGTCAGTAAAATTAAGCGTCTCACTTCCTCGGGCATTGTGTCGAGAGGAAACTGCCGTAGATACTCAAGGATGGCTTCCATCCGGGGAAAGATCGCGTCATAAAATGTCCGCAGCTCTTCCATGCTGCTCGACAGGCGCTTTTGGTTGCGCGCCCTTTCTTCGGCCAGGGACCAGTCAGCAACGAAAGCCTCGAGGTCTGCAAACTGATCCGGCAACACACCCTGAGACATAGCTCCCCCCTTATCTTTCGCCATCTTCTATAAAGTCCTCCGCAAGCTTATTGGCGTGTCTGATCAACAGTTCTTGATCTTGCAGCGGGGTATGGGTGAGCGCACCAGAAGCGAGCCCCCTTTGTACGTTCTCAAGCGTACTGCCGTCTTCCAGCCACACGTCGCGGGTCACGCATCTGGTGTGTTCTCGGCTAAACCACTGGGCGGCATTTTCCGCCTGGGGTAAATACAGCCGGGCTTCCCACACCGATCGATCGACCGTCAGCGGCCACATATGGTGGGTGAGGCAGAAGCCCCCGAACAGCAAGAAGTGAAAATTGGGGAAGATATAATACAGATCGAAAGACCAATTCGGATTTCTGGTTGGGTTGAGGACACTCGGTGGCAGTCGTTCGAGAAAGGAGCCGGTTGCTTCAGCGCTGAGCATCGCTCCGAATTGAGAAGCCAGGGCTTCTACGGGAGTTGGCGTATGGGTCTGATTCCCGTAACCGGAGAGCATACTGTGACGCCGATAGAGTTTGATGTCGAGGGTGTGAAGAGAAGGGTTGTCTGCATTGGCGAAAAAATCTGGGACCGTGCGCGCGTGCAGGCTCTTGGCGTGATAGGCTTCCAGCTGGGAGTCTCGCGCCGCTCTCCAGTTACATTGCAGCTCTGCCTTATAGGAGTAACAGACCGACAGTTCGGCGAAGGGAAATTCTGTCAAGACTGTCACCGCCTCGCCCAAATACTGCGGCAAGGTTTCCTGCGGGTGGGGATCGAGATGGATGAAGATAAACCCTCCACAGATGTCTGTGGTAACCGGGGTCAGACCATGCTCGCTCTTCCTGAAATCAAAGAACATCTCCTCTTCCGGCACGCCGATCAGCCGTCCGTCCGGGGCATAGGTCCAGCCGTGAAATTTACACGTCAATCTCTGACACGAACCCCGTCCATTCCAGACAAGCTTATTCCCACGATGTTTACACACATTGTGGAAAGCGCGTACCGTTCCGTCCTGTCCGCGAACAACAAGAATTGAGGTATTGCCCACGGCAAGGTCCTGAACGAAGTAGTCTCCCGGTCGTGGAATGTCTTCCAGCCTGCCGACATTGAGCCACACCCGCCGAAAGATCCGCTCCCGTTCCAACTTAAAATATTCCGGTGAAATATAGGGTTTGATCGGGGCCGGGCCTGTTCCCAGCTCACCATACTGTGTTGTCCAGTGTTGGTGCTTCGTTGCAGTCTCCATTCTCTCTCCCTTCTTATCCTGTCCCCATGAGTACCGTTTCTTCTCCCAGCCATAACACTCATGAACGTCCCGTTTGAGAAGAAGAGACGGTTCCCACCCGGACGTGGGAACCGTGAGACACGGGCTAGGTCAGCTCAATTCGGTACAGCTTGGCCGCATTGTCACAGATGATCTTTTTGGTGACCTCCGCCGGCACGTTGGAAAAGTCGCGCTCAATGATTTTGAGCGAGTCGGGCCAGGTCGAGTCGGTGTGGGGAAAGTCCGAGGCCCACATGTAGTTATTCTCTCCGAAGATGTCGTAGGTTTTGGGACCGACCGGGTCGTCCTGGAAGGTGGCCCACATCTGGCGCTTGACATACGCGCTGGGCTTTTGCGGCAGGGGTTCCTTGAGCATGGCGTTGAACTTCTCAAAGGCGTGGTCCAGGCGGTACATATAGTGCGGGAACCAGCCCGAGTCGTTCTCGGCCGACACGATCGGCAGCTCGGGGAAGCGCTCCAACACCCCGCCGAAGATCAGGCTGGTCAGCGAGCGCTGGACCTCGTGAATGATGTTCATGTACTGCGAGGCAATCTCGGGGCCCAGAGTTTCCTTGCCCTGCCGCTTTTTGCCGGTGATGACGTGCAGCGACAGGGGCAGGTGGAGTTCCGAGGCGGCCTGCCAAAACGGATCGTAGACTTTGTCGCTGTACGGCCGGTCGGGTGGCGGCGAGCCCCAGATCATCGCGCCCTTGAGGCCGAGCTTGGCGCTCCGCTCCAGCTCCTTGACCCCGGCGTGTATGTCTTCGAGTGAGATCAGGGCGATGGCGTGCAGGCGTTGCGGGTTGTGCGAGCAGAACTCGGCAACCCAGTCGTTATAGACCCCGAAGCAGGCGCGTTGCAGGTCCGCGTCCTGCAGGCCGAACAGCGGCATGCCCAGGGTGGTGTACAAGACCTCGGCCTGCACCCCGTCAATATCCTGGTCCTTGAGGCGTTCGGCCGGATCCCAGCCGCTGGGCCGGGCCGCCTCATAGCCCCGGTTCAAATGGTCTTTGAGTTCCTGGCCGCTGCGGCCGGCGCCAAAGCCGCCCGCAACCGGAAAGGGCTGGATGTCGGGCGCGACAAAGATCTGGGTCGGTTTTCTGGGGTGTTTGATGACCTTGGGGGCCTGGTCGCGGTATTTTTTATCCAGCCGTTGCTGCCACAGATCGGCCGGTTCCATCATGTGCGAGTCGGCCGATATGATCTGGATTTGTGTCATAGGGTGTTCCTCCTGTTTGGAATCTGGCGGTCAGTGAGCGGCGGCGTCCGAGTGCGGAACCTGGGCCAGCAGCGTGGGCGGGTCGTAGGCCACGCCGCCGCGATACACGTCGGTCAGCCGCCGCAGCTGCCGCGGGTCGGTGAGCGGGTCGCCGTCGACGACGAGCAGGTCGGCGTAGCGGCCCGATGCCACGCTGCCGAGATGGTCCTGCTGGCGCAGATAGCGGGCCGCCACAGACGTGACCGCCTTGAGCGCGGCCATGGCGCCGATGGCTTCGGACAAGAGTTCGATTTCCCGCAGCAGGCCAAACCCGGCCGGTGGATAGGCAATCCCGCCGCAGTCGGTCCCGCCGACCACGATGCCGCCGGCCTCGTGGAGAATCCGGGTCACCTCCTGGTGCTTTTCCAGCGCCCTGGCGCCCAGGCTGGGCTCAAAGCCGGGGAACATGTCCCAGTCGGGGCGTTCGCCGATGTGCTCGGCCAGGCTCCGCTGCCGGGCCAGCGCCATAGGCGCGATATAGCGCCGGTCGGTGTCGTGCAGGGCGGCTTCGGCTCCCACCTTGGCCAGCCACAACAGGTCCAGAGTGGTGCCCATATTGACCTGATGATCGACCATGGCGTCGAACCAGGTCTTGGCCTGATCGCCGTGCAGGTCGGCGTCTTCCCAGCCTTTGAAGGTCAGCGGGGCGAAGCGGCGGTCCATCATGGAATGGACCGACAGGCCGGGGCCGAAGCGCATGTCGGCGGCGCAGAAATCGTTATAGGGCGAGATCCAGACGTGTTCGAGTCCGTCGATACCGGCCCGAATCACGTCCAGCGAATGGGTGTAGCCCAGGTGGCCGGTGACCGGAACGCGCTTATCCACAAAGTCGATCACCGCCTTGGCGGTGTCCGGCGGCAGGGTGAAATACAGCTTGACGCCGTCCACGCCGGCCGCCAGCAAACCGCTAATTTTGGCCGGTACGGCCTCGACTGAGGGGATGCTGTCCAGCAGCTCGGCAAACGGACCGTTAGGATCAAAGCTGGAATCCGAACCGTCGAGCAGCGGGCCGCAGATGAACAGCCGGGGACCGAGCAGATGGCCGCTGTTCAGCTCGTCTTTGAGCTGTGTGACCTTTTCGAGTTTGCCGCCCACATCGCGCGCGGTTGTCACCCCGGCGGCCAGAAACAGCGGCAGGCTCTCCTTGTCCATGAAAGTCGTGTGGACGTGGGTATCGATCAGGCCCGGCAGGACGGTTTTGCCGCCCAGGTCAATGATCCGGGTGCCGGGCGGGGCTGTAATCTCACCGCTGGCGACCTGGCTGATGCGCTCGCCGTCGATGAGAATTGAGACTCCCGATTGCGCTTGGTCGGCGATGCCGTCGATCAGCCGCGCGTTTTTCAGCAGCATGGGTGGCATACTTCCTCCTTATCGGTGCTCCCAACATACTCCTGATTGGAAAGAATCCGCAAACCCCGGGCGGTCCTGCCTGAACGCTTGACAGCCCAGTGGATATGGGCGAGCCTGACCGAGGCCGCACGGCGCAGGGCGTCGGCGTTGAAGTCATACACATCGGAGAACGTATGGAATACACACGACTGGGCAATACCGGCCTGACCGTCTCGCGCATCTGCTTTGGCTGTATGAGTTACGGCGACGGCAAATGGCGGGAGTGGACGCTGGACGCGGACGAGGCGCGTGAGCACTTTGCGCTGGCCCTTGAGGCCGGCGTCAACTTTTTCGATACGGCCGATGTCTACTCCATCGGGGTCAGCGAGGAAATCACCGGGCGTTGGCTGGGCGAGATGGCCGCGCGTGACGATATTGTCCTGGCCACCAAGGTCAACGGTCCGATGGGGCCGGGACCGAACCGACGCGGGCTGAGCCGCAAGCACATCATCGAAGCCTGCGAGAACTCCCTGCGCCGGCTCAAGATGGACTATACCGACCTGTACCAGATCCACCGCTGGGATTACGCCACGCCGATTGAGGAAACGCTGGACGCGCTCGATTTTCTGGTCCGGTCGGGTAAGGTCCGCTATCTGGGGGCCAGCAGCATGGCCGCCTGGCAGTTCTCCAAGGCGCTGTACACGGCCAAGGAGCACGGCTGGCAGCGCTTTGTGGCCATGCAGAACCACTACAATCTCATCTACCGCGAGGAAGAGCGCGAGATGAATCCGCTGTGCATCGACCAGGGCGTGGCTCTGATTCCGTGGAGCCCGCTGGCGCGCGGACTGCTCGAAGGGGAGCGGGCGCGTAACCCGGACAGCGGAGATACGAGGCGCGCCCAGACGGACAAGGTGGCGAAAAATCTATACTTCCACGACAACGACTATCGGGTCGCTCTGGCCGCCCAGCAGGTCGCCCAAGAACACGGGGTGACCGCCACCCAGGTTGCCTGCGCCTGGATTCTCCAGGCACCGGGGGTGACGGCGCCCATCATCGGGGCGACCAAGGCGCGGCATCTGCAAGAGATTTTTGCCAGCGTGGATATTCGGCTGACCCCGGAGCAGGTGGCCGTTTTGGAAGAACCCTACCAGCCACACCCGATGCGCGGCCATGTCCAGCCGAATCCTAAAAAGATGGCCCGGTAATCTGGACCGCTAGCCCTGCTCAGGTCCTAGCGCTGAATGCTTCGGATGGGGTCGGAGCCGTCCCAATGCTGGGCTGCCTCGGCAACTTTCTGGAAGAACTTGGCCTTCCAGCCACACGCTTCTGACAGCTCAACGACTGTACCCGGATGCGCTTCTGTACACAGGTACACGAAGCGTCCATTTTCGCCGACCGTACCCGACTGTCCGACCTCGTAACCCAGAGACTCGGCACGCGCCAGGGCGGCATCCATGGCTTCAGGACTCTCCATCCAATAGGCAAAATGCTGCAAGCCTTCGTGGCCGGCGTCCAGAAAGTCGCGCCACATGGAGGGCGCGGTGTTGCGGGGCTGGATGAGTTCGATTTGAAGCTGCCCGGAGTTGGCCAGGGCGATACTCGCCGCCGCCTCAGACGGCTGATCTCGATATCGAAAATCGTCGATCCTGACCTGATCGAAGTAGAAAAACGGTCCGACGCCGAGGACATTGATCCAGTGATTGAGCGCCGTCTCAATGTCGCGGACAACGTAGCCGTTCTGACGAATCGCACCAAAAATACGACTCATGGTGAGCCTCCTTTTCGACCCTCAGCCGTTGCAGGGGTGAGCCTAGAACGCAACCTGTCTGCCGGTCAACCGGTTGCTTGCCGTGTGGAAGGCAGAATAGCGCCGAGACTGGCTCAGTCACATCCGGTTGCAACGGTTATCGCCCGACATACGGCTCGCATCTGCTCAGGCTTAAGACGGCCGATATATCGGGACAAATGGGAACGTTCGACGGTCTGTATATGATCGAGGTTGACTGCCGACTCGTGCTTGAGCCCCTCTGGCGTCCCGACTATGACCTCACTGGGAAGGCCACGGATCGTTGAGGTGAGCGGAGCGACGAGTACGGTATGCAGGACCTTGATAGCCTCTGGGCGGCTCAGGACTAAGACAGGGCGTCGTTTGTCCGGTCGGGCAAACTCGTATGTCCAGAGTTCTCCCCTGGCAATTGCTACTCGTCTGGCCATGTTCCTTGATCCGCCCAGCCGTTGAGGTCTGAGTCCGCCGGGTGTTCGCTATAGCCACGCTGGTAGGCTTCGGCAATCGAATCCCGGCGCTTCTTCCGCAAATAGTCTGCCACCGCCCGACGGATCACCGCAGAACGGCCGTTCTGTTTGACCTCTTCGTCCCGGTCGAGCGTTTCCAAGAGCTGTTCGTCAAAGGTAATTTGAATGGCTTTCATGAGGATATTCTATGTGGATAAACTGTACACATCAATATGTATACGATAGGACTGAGAGGGGACTCTGGACACGTCTTATCAGAGAGAAGGGGAGGGGGGAGCAGACCCGCCTTTACGGCGGGTCTGCTGGAACTGGGACGGTGCGGGGTTAGAGCACTTCACGATTCCGTATAGCCAGCCGGTTCTTGTCGTCATTCCGGCGAAAGCCGGAATCCAGGCGCTCGGCCGCATGACGAGAGTGGCAAGGCTACAGCTTAACGTGAACCGCTCTAGCGGCTGGCCAGCGGACCGCGCAGCAGCTGGCCGGGCAGGGCGCCGGTGTGCTCGTTGTTGCGCAGCACGACCTCACCGTTGACAACGGTGGCCAGAAAGCCGTCGGCCTTTTGTTTCAGCCGCCGGGCGCCGGCCGGCAGATCGTAGGTCAGGGTCGGCACCTGGGGGGCAACCGTCTCGGGATCGAAGACCACCACGTCGGCCTGCCAGCCCTCACGCAGCAGACCCCGGCCGCTCAGGCCCCAGTGCGAGGCCGGCACAAAGCTGAGCTGACGCACAGCTTCTTCCAGACTCATCGCCTCCCGCTCTCGAACCCAGTAGCTCAGCAGGTGGGTTTGCAGCGACGAGTCCATGATCTGCGACACGTGGGCGCCCGAGTCGGAGAAGGTGATCACCGAGCGGGGGTGGCGCATCATCTCCAGCACGTGGTCGTTGTTGGTGTTGGTCAGGGGCTGCATGAAGAAACGCTTCAGACCCTTTTCCAGAGCCAGGTCGATATACGTCTCGACCGGGTCCTGGCCGCGCTCCTGGGCCATGTCCTGCATCGAGCGGTAGGGCGGAACCGCCTTGTCCATGATCGGAAACAGCCACTTGAAATTGGCCGCCCGCGCCTCGGCGCCGACCGCCCGCCCGCTGTCCTGGGGTGGATTGTTGGCCGACTCGACCAGCTTGTGTCGCATGTCCGGGTTGCGCAGGGCGGCTTCCTGTTCGGCCAGCGGCAGTTTGCGGATATCGCGCCACACCGGCAGCTTGTCGAACGAGGTGACCGTTTCGAACGATTGCAGCACGCTGATGGAACGGCTGTGGACCTGGACGAAGATACGTCCCCCGGCCTCGGCCGTCTCGTCGGCCAGGGCAAAGAAGGGCCGCCAGTAGTCGGGCGCTTTGGGGGCGCTGAACATGCCGTAGGTGACCGGTACGCCGGTATCAACGGCCAGCGCCTTGAGACGGTTCAGATAATCCTGGATGCGGTCCGGGTTGAGGCCGGTGTCCTCGCCGGCGATCTCAAACACGCCGCTGCCCATCTCGCCCATGCTGCCAACGAGCTGGCGGACTTCTTCCCAGCTGGCCAGACGGCTGGCAACCGGCTGACCGTCGGGCGTTTGGTGGTTGCGCGTCCGTGAGGTGGTAAAGCCGATGGCGCCGGCCCGCATCGCAGCCCGCACCTCGTTCTTCATCGCCTCCAGGTCGTTGTCGCTGGCCTCGTCGGTAAAGGCGCGCTCGCCCATGATGTGGGTGCGCAGGGCCGAGTGACCCATATAGGCCGCGTAGTTGATGCCCTTGGGCAGGCGCTCGACCGCGTCGAGGTATTCCGGGAAGGTCGTCCAGCTCCACCGAATGCCGGCTTCCATGGCCTGGGGCGAGATGTCTTCGGCCCGCTCCAGGTTGCGCATGACCATCAGCTTCTTGTCCTCGCTGCACGGGGCGAGCGAGAAACCGCAGTTGCCCATGACCACGCTGGTGATGCCGTGCCAGCACGAACAGGTGCCGAGCGGGTCCCAGAAGACCTGGGCGTCCATATGGGTATGGCCGTCGATAAAGCCCGGAGCGACGACATGGCCCTCGGCGTCAATGACTTCCTTGGCGCTGTCGCGAATTTTTCCAATCGCCGCGATCTTGCCCGCGACGATGCCGACATCGGCCCGAAAGCGCGGCAGGCCCGAGCCGTCAACAACACTGCCGTTCCGAATCAGTACGTCGTATTGCATGGTGTGTCCTCTCTGCCGTCTATGCGTCCTGGCCCTGGCCGTGGCGCAGCAGCTGGCCCGGCGTGGCTCCGGTACACGCGCCGTCCTTGAAGGTCAGCTGACCGTTGACGATAATGGCGTGATAGCCCTTGGCGCGCTGTACGCGGCGCCATTCTCCGCCCGGGAAGTCGTGCGAGACCTCACCGATCCAGTCCGGCTCAATGCCCAGCCCGTCCAGATCGTACACCACCACATCGGCTGCGGCGCCCGGTTTCAGCACCCCACGGTCACGGAAGCCCGCCGCCTTGGCCGGCAGGGCCGACAGCCGGTAGTGGGCCTCTTCCAGGGTGATCCGCCCTTCGTCACGGACCAGCCAGTGCAGAAAGTCGGTGGTGAAGGCGCCGCCGGTGAAGAACTTGGTATGCGCCCCGCCGTCGGACACGCCGGGGAAGGTGTAGTCGGAGTCGTTGATCATCTCGGCCATGTACTGGGCGTTGAAGCCCTTGTTGGGACCCAGGAACTCGACGTTCAGATCACCGGCCAGCGACAGGTCGAGCATCACGTCAATCGGCGTCTTATTCTCTTCCTCGGCAATCTGGCCCAGGGATTTGCCGACGTATTTTTCCAGTGCGGTCTGGTTGTTGACGCTCTGGACGAGCAGGCTGGGAATGGAGCCGCCGACACCAGCCTGAATGATCTGGAGGCGCCGGTCGGCCTCCTCGGCCTCGCGTTTGACGGCCTCGCGCAGGGCCGGGTTACGCATCTTGTCCAGCTTCTGCTGCTTGGTGCCGGTCGTCAGCTCGCGCCAGGCCGGGCTGGCGTCATACAGGTTCCAGTGTTCCAGGGTGAAGGCAAAACCGGTCCGGATGGTGCCGGTCTGGCCATAGATGGGCAGCCCCTGGGCGCGACAGCGCTCCAGCCAGTCCAGGCTGCGGCGGTGGACCTTGGGGTCTTTGCGGGCCGGCACGATGGCGTTGTGCAGAATCGGCCGTTTGGCGGTCGCGGCCAGTTGTTCCAGGAAGCGCAGATCGTCTTTGATGTTGCCGGTGGCCTGGGTGATCTGGATGAAGCCGTCCCCGCGCTCGCTCAGCACCTCGCCCAGGTTCAGAATGTCGGCGTCGGCCATGGTGTCGGTGACCATGGGCGAGCCGTCATAGTCGGCCTGGGTCGAGTCCGGGCCGAGACGCTGGATGGAAAAGCCGCACAGGCCGGCCTGCATGCCCTCGTGCAGCAGGCGCTTCATCTCCTGGCGTTCGGCCTCGGTCGCCGGCCGACTCTTGGCCGCCTCCAGGCCCATGACGTAGGTCATCAGCGAGGCGGTCGGCATGTACTGGATACAGTTCACGCCCTTGGTGGAGCGGTCGAGCGAGTCGAGATACTCCGGGATGGTTTCCCAGTCCCAGTTCATTCCCACCTTCATCGACTCGTACGGAATCGCCTCGGTGCGGGTCATGGTCAGCATCGAGCGTTCCCGGAAATCGGGTTTGACCGGCGCAAAACCGAAGCCGCAGTTACCCAGCACAACCGAGGTGACGCCGTGCCAGCCAGAAATGGTGCAGTACGGGTCCCAGCGAATCTGGGCGTCGTAATGGGTGTGCAGGTCGATAAAGCCGGGGGCGACGATCAGGCCGTCAGCCTTGATGGTGTGGTCGGCAAAGCCGGGGGATTCGGTACCGATATGGGCGATTTTCCCGTCTTTGATCCAGACGTCGGCCCGGCGTCGTGGCGCCCGGCTGCCGTCAACCAGCGTGCCGCCTGCAATGTGAAGATCGTATTCGGCCATGCTTCCCTCCTTGCGATAACGGGTGGTCAGGACCCTTGTGAGTCTGTCTGAACGTTCATTCACCTATAGACCAAATCGGCACCCCGGGCTAGCCCGAAACCCGGGGGACGGCAGCCATCAGCCCGGCAGATACAGCCCGCCGTTCACGTGCAGGGTCTGGCCGGTGATATACGCCGCGTCGTCCGACAGCAGAAAGGCGACCGTGGCCGCAATCTCCTCGGGTCTGCCCGGCCGGCCGGAATGGGGCGGGCCAGCTTTTCCAGCTCGGCCTCGGAAAACACGGCCCTCAAACCGTCGTGCAGAATCAGGCCCGGGGCCAGGGCGTTGACCGTCACGCCGTGGCGGGCGAGGTCGAGGGCGACCGAGCGGGTGTAGCCGGTCACCGCCGCCTTGGCCGCAGAGTAGGGGGCTTGCTCGCTGGGTGGGGCGTAGGCGGACAGCGAGGCAAGATTCACTATCCGACCGAAGCCGCGGGCGACCATGGCCTGGCTGAAGGCCCGGGTCATGTAGAAGGTGCCGTGGATATTGACCCGCAGGGTGCGCTCCCACACCCGCGACTCGGTGCCGGCGCCAAAAATCCCGGCGTTATTGATCAGGTAGGCGACATGAACGGCGTCGTCACCCAGGCGCTTGGCCAGGGCCTCGACCTGGTCTTCCTTGGTCACGTCGAGCGGCTCGAAGCGGACACTCTGCTGCTGCTCGGCCGGCAGCCGCTCCAGCCATTCGCCGGCTGCCTCCGCGTTCCGGTCACAGGCGATGATCGTATGGCCTTCCTGAAGCAGACGGCGGACCATGGCCGTTCCCAAGCCGCCGACTGCGCCGGTAATCAGCACCTGGCCGTGTTTCACGCCGGGCATGTCTTCCTCCTCGGTGCGTTCCTCGCCGGGGGTGTGTCAGCCGGCCGTTGAGACCAGTTCCCCCTTGTCGTTATAGATCGTATCGCCCAGGGCAAAACTCGCCTCAATAAACTTCTTGGCATAGGCGCCGCAGGTAATCGGCGGTTTTTTGGGCGGATTGTCCGGCCCGCAGCACGTCGGCAGGCAGTCGATGACGGTGTCAGCCGCAGGCTGGAAGAAAAACGGAATCGAGTAGCGGTGGGTGCCCGAGGTGTTGACCACCCGATGCGGGGTGGACAGCACCCGGCCGTTCGACCAGCGGGCCAGCAGGTCGCCCGAGTTGACCACAAAGGCGTCTGGAATCAGCGGGGCGGTGATCCAGCGCCCGGACTGGCTCAGGATCTCCAGACCGGGCTGGTCCGAGGTGGCCAGCAGGGTCATGAACGAGCCGTCGGTGTGGGGACAGATGTTGAACTGGTTGTCGTCGAGCGGGTCGGGCGGCATATGGGACACGCGCAGCACGTTCAGACAGCGATCCCTGGGAAATTTGTCGGCAAAGAAGTCCGGCGCCAGCTCCAGGGCTCGGGCGTACAGCGGCAGCAGGCGCAGGCTCAGGTCTTCTGTGGCGTCGAAGAAATCTTGCATGGCGGCCTGAAATTCAGGCTCGCCCGCCGGCCATTGGTTGCGGGTGTGGGGCCGGCGCGTCCCCCAGTCGCGCTGGAGCAGAAAGGCTTCGCTGAGGTCCGGTTTTTTGGTGCCGGTGTAATAGCGCGAGTGTTTGCCGAACTCGCCCTTGGACGGGATATAGCCCAGCCCGGCGCGGTTGATCTTGAGCGCCATTCTGGCTTCCGGCGGCAGGGCGTAGAAACGCGCGGTGGCCTCGACCGTCCGCTCACGCAGCGCCGTGGCAATGCCGTGGTTGATAATGAAAAAGAAGCCGATGTGTTCGAGCGCGTCGCGCATCTCGGCTGCGGTCGTCTCGGCCGCGTCGGGCCGGTCGCTCAGATAGGGGCCGAGGTCGATGATCGGGATCTCTTCGCCGGCCACCGCATAGGCGGCTTGGAGTTGGCGTTTGTGCTGGATCGTAGGCATGGGTGTTGTGTAGCACACCCGGGGCTGCGTCGCCTAGAAGCCTGGCGGCCCGACATGCTATGGAAGGGGGTAGGGCAGGCTTGGCTGTCCGGTCTGTAAGCAGGGGTGGCATACGCATGTACAAGCTTGGAATCGATGTCGGTGGGACCTTCACCGACCTGGTGTGCGCCGACCAAACGGGCCATATCGAGACTCAGAAGGTCTTGTCCACGGCTGAAAATCAGGCCATCGGCGTCCTGGCCGGGATTGAGCAGCTGGCGGCCAGGTATGGCCTCGACAGCCCGCAGCTGCTGAGCCAGATCTCGAGCATCGTGCACGGCACGACTGTCGCCACCAACACCATGCTGGAATACACCGGGGCGGATGTCGGCCTCATCACCACGGCCGGATTCCGCGACATCATCGAGATCCGGCGCAACTACAAGGAAGCCGCCTTTGATATTCGTTTGCCGGCCCCATACCCCATTGTCCCGCGCCGGCGGCGGCTGGGTGTGACCGAACGGATCGACGCCAGCGGAGCTATCGTCAAGCCGCTGGCCGAGGACGAAGTCCGGGCTGCGGCCCACCGCCTGGCCGACATGCAGGTCGAGGCGATTGCCGTCGCCTATCTGTTTTCGTTCGTCAACCCGGTCCACGAGCTGCGCACACGCGACCTCATTCGGGAGATGCTGCCCGACGTGTACATCAGCCTGTCGTCCGAAATCCTGCCCCAGGTTCGGGAGTTCGAGCGGCTCAGCACGACCCTGGTCGACGCCTATGTGACGCCCCGGCTGCGGGCCTATCTGCAACGGCTGGAAAGAGAACTCCGGGAACGCGGCTTCCAGGGCCAGCTGTTCATCATGCACGGCAACGGCGGCATAGCCGATGTCCGGCAGGCCAGTCAGCACGGCGCCCAGGCCCTGCTGTCCGGGCCGGCCAGCGGCGTGGTGGCCGGCGCCCAGCTCGGTCAGGGCTCCGGCTTTCGGAATGTCATCACCGTCGATATGGGCGGGACGAGCTTTGACGTGTGCCTGGTCCAGGACGGCCGGCCCAGAATCGGCACCGAGCAGTGGATCAGCCGCTATCGGGTGGCGGTCCCGTTTATTGACATTCACACCATTGGGGCTGGTGGCGGCAGCATCGCCTGGGTCGATGAGGGCGGCGCCCTGCGCGTCGGTCCGCACAGCGCTGGGGCGCACCCGGGGCCGGCCTGTTACGGCTTTGGCGGACAGCAGCCCACGGTCACCGACGCCGACGTGGTCTTGGGCTACCTCAACCCCGCCTCTTTTCTGGGCGGGACCATGCGACTCGATGCGGCTGCGGCCGAGCGAGCGATTGTGAGCAGGATTGCCGAGCCGCTGGGCATGTCGGTGCTCGAAGCGGCCGGCGGCATTTTTCGGATTGTGAATAACAGCATGAGCAACAGCGTCCGCCAGGTCTCGCTGGCCAAGGGGTATGACCCGCGCGATTTTGCCCTCACCGCATTTGGCGGCGCCGGCGCGGTCCACGCCGGGGCGCTGGTTGACGCCTTGGGCATTCGGACGATTGTCGTGCCCAAGGGCACCGCCCCGGTGCTGTGCGCGCTGGGCGACCTGTTGTCCGACCTGCGGGTGAGCCGGGTGCGGAGTTTCTACGCGCGCGGCAGTGAGTTCGATCTGGCCGATCTGAACGCGCTGTTCCGAAGGATGCAGACCGAGGCCGAGGAGGCGCTGGGTGGTCAGCGCTCCCAGCTGGACACAATTCTGGCCCGCTTCTCCCTGGACATGCGCTATGTCGGACAGACCCACGAGGTCACGGTCGAGGTGCCCAGCCCGGACGGCCAAGTCGGGCCGACCGAGCTGGCCGCCACGATTGACGGCTTCCACACCCTCCACCGCCAGCTGTACACCTTCGACAAGCCGCAGGATGAGGTCGAGATCCTGAACGTTCACCTGGACCTGATCGGCGTCCGTCCCAAGCCCCGCCTGCAAACCGCCCGGCCGGGAGCCGCCGACCCGCAGGCCGCCCACACGGGCCGACGGCCGGTCTATTTTGTGTCTGCCCTGGACTATGTGGACACCGACATCTATGACGGCGACCGGGTGGTGGCGGGAAATGTGATCGCGGGACCGGCGGTGATCGAAGAGCAACAGACTTCGATTGTGATTTTGCCGGGCCAACGGGCGATTCTCAACGAACAGCTCAGCTACGTCATTGAGGTGGTATGAGATGAGCGAGCAGACTCTTGCAAAGGGGCTGGCGGCGATCCTCCAGCGCATCCGTCCCCGTCTGCTCCGTTCGCTGGCGTCCCTGGCCCTGATTGATCGACGCCACCTCGGCTGCGCCCTCAGCACGGCCGACGGGCAGCTGGTCGCCACCGACAACCCGGCCCGTCTCGGTATCCTCGGCGCAGTCACCCGCTCGGTGTTGGCCTATTTTGGAGACACGCTGGCCGAGGGCGATGTTGTCCTGACCAACGATCCCTTTTCAGGTGGCAGCCACGTGCAGGATGCGGCCCTGGTCAAGCCCCTCTTCGCCGCCGGCCACCGGCTCGGCTATGCCACGTTCCAGGTCCCGCTGGCCGATATCGGCGGGAACGCCCTGGGCGGCTATTTCCCCCGGGCTCTGGAAATCTGGGCTGAGGGCGTGCGGGTCACGCCGATACGCCTGTACCGTGGCGGGGTATTGCAGCGGGACGCGCTGACCATGCTGACGCTGAACAGTCGCCTGCCGCACCTGATCGAAAAAGACCTGGAGCTGCTGGTGGCTGCCCTGGAGGGGTGTCAGAACGAGGTGAGGGCCCTGGCTGCCCAGTACTCGCCCGGCGCCTACACTCAGGCCCTGCACGACATCCTGGCCGACACCGAAGGGCAGGTGAGGGCCGAACTCGGGAAAATCGCGCCTGGGGAGTGGCGGGCCGAGAGCGGGCCGGTCCATTCGTGTCTGGAAGACGACGCGTTCCGGGTCGCGCTCAGGCTGTCGCTTGCCGACGGGACACTCCGTCTCGACTTCAGCGGTAGCTCGGCCACCGCCAAAGGATTTGTGAACAGCACGACGGCAACGACGACCGCCGCCGCCCTGCTGCCCCTGGCGACCCTGTGGCCGGCAATCCCGGCCAATGACGGGCTGCTGCGCCCCGTGTCTTTCGTCATTCCCGAGCACAGTTTTCTGCACGCCACGCTCCCCATGTCGGTCGGCTGGTCGCCCTACCAGCCGAGTCTGGCCGTCGCACAGGCGGTGCGTGGGGCTTTACACCAGGCCCGGGCCGGACAGATTGCTGCCACACGGCTGGAGGCCGCGTTCAGGCCGCCGGCGCTGCCGTTTCGCATCAGCGGTTGTGGCCGTCCGGGCTGTCCGTTCCCGACCGAGATGTCTCAACAGTTGTAGCAATCTCCACGAGACACACAGGCACAGGAGGAGCACTCATGGTTGACCGTATCACCGCTCTGGTAGTGAAAGACTCGCTGGAGGCAATCTCTGAGGAAATGAGCAAGACGGTCGAGCGCACAGCGGTCCATCCGCTGTTCAACGAGGTCCACGACTATTCGACCGGGGTGTTCTTCTACGACGGACACGCTGTCCGCCTGGTTGCCCGGGCGACGGCCATCCCGGTGCATATCTTTGCCTCTATTCTGTCGGTCGAAGCGCTGATGGACACCTTTGGTGACGACCTGCACGAGGGCGACGTGGTGATGGTCAACGATCCCTATTACGGCGGGACGCACCACGCCGACTGGACGGTCATGAAGCCCGTCTTTTTTGACGGCAAGCCGGTGCTGTTCCCGTCCGTCCGCGCCCATATGGCCGATTTCGGCGGACCGGTGGCCGGCGGCTATAATCCCGAGGCCAGGGACATCTGGCAGGAAGCCCTGCGCATCCCGCCCATCAAACTGTTTGAGAAGGGACAGCTGCGCGAGGACGTTCTGGACTGGATTCTGGCCAACTCGCGTATTCCGCAGGTACTGCGGGGAGACCTGGCGGCCATGTTCGGGGCGTGCAATCTGGCCGAACAGCGCATTCAGGCCCTGTTTGCCAAGTACGGCGGCGAGGTGGTCAACGACAGTATCGAGTACACCCTGGACTACGCCGAAAAACGCTTCCGGGCCGAGGTCGCCAAGTGGCCCGACGGCAGGTATCAGGGCACCGCCGTCCTCGATCACGACAGCCTGGGCAGCCACGATGTCGAGGTCACGGCGACGGTGCAGATTGAGGGCTCGGACCTGAGCGTCGATTTTGCCGGCTCGAGTCCCGAAACGCCGGGCTTCGTCAACAGCCCGTTCGGCAACACCGCGTCGTGGGTGTATACCGCCCTGTGCTCGGTCCTGCCCGACGACATTCCGGTCAATTCCGGGGTGTTCCGGGCGGTCCGCATCAGCGCGCCCGAGGGCACGGTGGTCAACCCGCTGCCGCCCGCGCCGTGCATGTTCAGTACGGTGGTCATCGGCGGGGATATCGGCACGGCGACGATGCGTGCCCTGGAGCAGGCGATTCCCGACCGGGCCGGGGCGGTGTCGCTGAACTATTGCCTGTGTACGACCTACGGCCACGACTCGCGCTACGACGCGATGTTTGTGACCATCGAGTACGGTAATACCCTGGTGGCGGCCAGCGGCACCCGGGGCAGCGACGGCTGGGGCGGCTGGCCGGCGCCGATGTGCGGGCTGATCTATTCCACGGTCGAGATGAGCGAGATCCAGTTTCCGTTTTTCTACCACCAGTACGAGTACGTTGCGGACACCGCGGCCGCCGGCCAGTGGCGCGGTGTGCCCGGCTTTGCCATGAAGCGTGAGAGCGTGCGGGACGAGTCGATCATCAATGTCGCCCTGACCGGGGTGCGGCATACCGCGCCGGGCTATGCCGGCGGCAAGGACGGCGCCAGCAGCCGCTATGTGCTCAACTGGGGCACCGAACACGAGGAAGAAGTCCTGGAGTCGGCGGCCAACCGACCCTCCCCGCCGGGCTCGATCATTGCCACCTTCAAGGGTGGTGGCGGTGGCTGGGGCGACCCGTTTCGGCGCGACCCGCAGAAAGTCCTGGACGATGTGCTCGACGAGTACCTCAGCGTCGAACGGGCCGAACAGGATTACGGGGTGGTGATCGATCCCGATACCCTGAGCCTGGATATGGAGGAAACCGTTCGGCGCCGGGCGCAGACGGCGAAGTGACAGGGAGCAAGGAGCAGGCAGAGGGTAGGGCTGGAAAATTGTGTCAAAGCCAGGCAGAGTATGGACACCGTCATGGATAATGCCGTGCAGAAAAAGGAGGCTCACATGCAATTTGGTATGCTGTACGAAATGCAAACCCCACGACCGTGGACCAAGCTCAGCAGCTACAACATCTACCACGAAGCTTTGGCCCAGATAGAACTGGCGGATAAGCTTGGCTTCGATTATGTCTGGGAAGTGGAGCACCACTTTCTGGAAGAGTATTCGCACAGCCCGGCGCCCGAAGTATTCTACGGCGCCGTTTCCCAGCGGACCAAGAATATCCGGATCGCACACGGCGTGCGTTTGCTGCCGCATCGCTTCAACCATCCGATTAAAGTCGCGGTACAAGCCGCCGTGCTCGATATTCTGAGTAATGGCCGGATGGACCTCGGCACCGGCCGCTCGACGACCGCCCAGGAGCTGGATGGCTTTGGTATTGATTATGATCGGACGCGCCTGGAAGTCCGGGAAGCGCTCGATGTCATTGTCAAAGCCTGGACGGACGAGATTCTGGAATACGAGGGCGAGACGATTACGGTACCGCCTCGGATGGTCATTCCCAAGCCGATCCAGGAGCCGCATCCGCCGATGTGGATGGCCTGTACCGCCCCGGACAGCTACGAGATGGCTGCCAACCGCGGGCTTGGGGTGCTCAGTTTCAACTTCAACTGGGAACAAGTCCAGAAGACCATGCAGATCTATCGTGACACCAACAAGACCCGCAATGATGTGGTGACCAAGGTCATCAATGACCGGTTTTCTGGTGTGGTCATGTGTCACGTATCAGAAAGCAAAGAAGAAGAGGCAATTGGGATCAATGGTGCACGCTGGTTCCTGCACAACATCGCCAAGCTGTTTGAGCCGCTGATGGCCAAAAATAATCTGTACTCCTACGAGTACCTGCGCCAGCTGTTTGACCTGAGCGAGGACGCCAACGATCTCAGCGATCAACAGCTGAAAGATCATCCGATGGTGACCGTCGGCAATCCGGATGAAGTCAGTCGGAAGTTGGAGAAATTTCGCGACAATGGTCTCGACCAGGTCATCTTCTTCAAGCAGATGGGGGAGATTCCACACCAGAACGTCATGCGCTCCATTCGCCGCATCGGTGAGCATATCATCCCGCAGTACAATCCTCACAAGAAGATTGCCACGGATGTTGATGTGAGCTTCGCCGAACAGCCGCTGGCTGCGGCCAAATAGTCGCTATTTGTTCTCTTGGCACGCACCCGGACAGTCCGTCCGGGCGCTTCTTCTTCTCACCTCATTCAAACGAGACCCGCAAACGAGACCCGCCGGACCACCCTGGCTCCGTCAGCTGTGGAGTGCCATACTGTCCGACCATATCCAAGGAGGACTGTATGGCAGAACTCAAACATATCCTTGATGGCTACAAAGTCCTGGACTTCACCCAAGTCCTGGCCGGTCCGACGGTCACCCGACTGATGGCCGAGATGGGCGCCGAGATCATCAAGGTTGAACTCGCCCCCAACGGCGAACTCTCGCGCGGCCTGCCGTATCTGAGAAATGGCCGCAGCGCCTACTTTATTCAGCAGAATCGGGGCAAGAAGAGCCTGTGCATCGACGCCAGACACGCCAAGGGCCTGGCGATCCTCAAACAGCTCGTCAAACAGGTCGATGTGCTGGTCGAGAACTTTGCGCCCGGCGTGATCGGGCGTCTGGGGCTCGACTACGGGTCGGTCAAAGACCTGAATCCCAAGATCGTCATGTGTTCGATTTCGGCCTTTGGTCAGAGCGGCCCGCTGTCCCACCTGCCGGGCTATGATTATATCGCCCAGGCGTATTCCGGCATTACCTCGATGATAGGCGAGAAAGACGGCCAGCCGTATTTTCCGCTGCCGGGGATCGGTGATGTGAGCACCGGCGTCCACGCCACCGCCGCCATTAACGGCGCCCTGCTGTACCGCGAGCGAACCGGGCAGGGACAGTACGTGGATATTGCCCTGCTCGACGCCTATTTCCACTGCCACGAACTCAACGTCCAGATGTACTCGGCCAGCGGGGGCGACATCAAACCGACCCGCTCGGGCACCCAGCACTATGCGATCTGTCCCAGCGGCTTATACAAGGGCCGCGAGACCTATGTGTTTATCATGGCCCTGCCTCACCAGTGGCCGAGTGTGTGCAGAGCCATCGGGCGGCCCGAGCTTGCCGACGATCCGCGCTTTGTCGATAACGAGGCACGGCTGCAAAACACCGAGGCCGTGGCCAGGATTCTGGAAGACTGGATCGCCTCGATGCCCAGCGACGCGGCCGCCCTGCGCGCGCTTGAGGAGGCCCGCGTCCCGGTCGCGCCGGTGCTGTCGGTCGAGCAGGCCGTCAACCATCCGCACATGCGTCAGCGTCAGACCGTCCGCACGGTCACCGACCGGGCGTTTGGCGAGTTCCAGATTCCGGGCATGCCGCTCAGATTTTCCGCCTTCCCCGACCTGCTGCCGCTCGAAGCGCCCTTTCTGGGAGAGCATAACGCCGAGATTTTACACCGCTATCTCGGCTATGCCGCCGAGCAGGTGCGGGCCTTGGAAGAAGAAGGCGTGCTCAAGCGGGAGGTACCCGACCCGCCAGACCGGCCGGTCTGAGACCTGCTCCGGCCGGGGGCGCTCGGAGATGCCGGCGCGCCCGGATGCGGAAAAGCCTCAGGTCGTCTGGACACTCGCGTTGGCAATCAGCACGACCGTACCGTCCGGCTTGGCCAGCCACACAAAGGCGGCGGTTCTGTCGGGTTCGTCCTCCAGCCGACCCAGCTCGACGCCACGCGCAATCACCGTATCCTCTTCCCACACCGGGTTGGTGAACTTCACGTCCATCCGCCCGTTGCTCAGCCAAGCTGCGCCGTAGCGCTCTTCGAGAACGTGGCCGGCGTAGGCCATGGTCATCCGCCCGCCAACCACCACGTTGCGAAAACCGAGCTTGAGCGATGCCTCACGGTCGGTGTGGTAGTTGACGTCGCCGCCAAAGAAGCGGTCGCACATGTCCAGCGTAATTGTGCGTTCCAGCGAGCCGAACGGTTCGCCCTGGGGCACGTTGAACGTGCGGGCGCCAGGCTTCGCCTTGGGGTCGCGAAACTGGAGTTCGCCAGTCTGCTGGTCGAGCAGAAAGCTCTGGTGGTGTTGGCTGCGCAGAACAAGCCCGCCCGCCTCGTCGTGCAGCTCAACGGCGTACTGCACGACCTTACGGTCACGGCGTTGATAGATATCGGCAATGTGGCCGCTGGTCTCATACGCGTGCCCGACGTGCAGCGGGGCGAACAGTTCCCACTCCTGGCGCATCCACAGATGGCCGAAGTGGTTGCTGAAGCAGATCTGATCGAAATAGCCGTTGTCCGTGCCGCTGGCCAGCATGGACGGCACCTGGACCGCAGCGTCGAGGTCCAAGCCCCGGCAGTAATCGTCCAGGGCCTCCTGGCTGACCGGAAAGCTCCGACGCTCCAGCACCTTTCCGACATACGGCTCAGGACCGACCGTTGGTGTATCGCTCATCGTACTCCTCCTTTCGGCGGCCCTCAGTGTGTCAAACAACGCCCCCGTCTGCAATTCCAAGGGGCAGGTGGGCGAGGCGCGGTCCGATTGGATAGGGCCTCACTCTGTATTTCTTTCCTGCCAGCCTGAGACAGCAGGCCGATTCGAGGCAGCTTGCAAAACCGCAGCGCTCATGGTTGGGTGTCTGGCCTGTATGCAAGAGGAGCAAGATGAGCCTGCCGCCTCGACCTGGTCGGTCCATTCCAGCTATGTCTTCTATTCCTTTTTGGCCGGTATTTTTCTCACCTCGCTGACCCTGGGCAATGTCGTCGGCATCACCAAGTTTGTTGATCTGGGCTGGTTTGTGATTCCGGCCGGCCTGCTGGCCTATCCGTTCACCTTTCTGGCCACCGACCTGATCAGCGAGCTGTACGGCCGCCGACGAGCCCAGGCGCTGGTGTGGGTCGGCCTGTGCATGAACCTCTTCATGCTGTTCCTGATGTGGTTTGGCCATACGCTGCCGGACGCGTCCGGGGTGTCGGGCGCCAGCGCCACGTTTGAACAGGTATACGCGTTCATGAAGCCGAATGTGGTGGCGTCGATGATCGCCTATCTGGTCGCCCAGTCGGTCGATGTCCAGCTGTTTCATTTCTGGAAGAGGCTGACCCGGGGACGCCACCTGTGGCTGCGCAACAACGGCTCGACGCTGTTGAGCCAGCTCGTTGATACGGTCCTGATTTCGTTCGTGTTGTACGCCTCGGGCGGGCTCGGCAGCCAGATTGACTCGGTGGCCAAGCTGATCCCGCTGGTCTTGTCGTCCTACGCCTTCAAATGCGTCTTTGCCGTGTTGGACACGCCGTTGTTCTACCTCGGCGTCTATGTGCTGCGCGAGCGGCTGCCCAGCGCCGAGTAGGAGCGCTGCTCAGGCGCGTTGCGCCTTACGCTCAGGACTAAGGGCCTCCCGTTCATGCTGAGCGTAGCGGAGCGAAGTCGAAGCAGGGAATGCCGGATCACGTCCGGCCTGACGAGAGCGGAACAGCAGGGCTACAGCCTAACGTGAAACGCTCTAAGAGCGCTGGGCAGGCCGTTGCTGGTCGGCCCATTCCTGGTAGCGCGCGATCCGCAGGCTGTCGGGCGTTTCGTGCAGACAGTAGGTGGTCGGGGTCCGAAAGGTGGCGACCTTGAAGCGCCGTCGGGCTCTGGTCCACAGGTCGAGATCTTCCCCGTAGTTGAGGTCACCAAAGCCGCCCAGGGCGAGAAACACGTCCCGTTTGCCAAACAGGGTCCCGCCGATAATACAGTCGGACAGCCGGACCAGCCGTTGGGGATCGAAGAAATCGACCGTCCAGTCTTTGCCCAGGACACGCACCCCGCCCTGCACCAGGTCAAGTCGGTGGCGGCGTAGCAGCCTGAGCCGCGTCTCCAGATGCTTGGGCAGATACTCGTCGTCGCTGTCCAGGCAGGAGATATACTGCCCGCGGGCGTGTTGAATGCCGAGATTGCGAGCGGCGCCAACGCCGCGATTGGTCTGGTGCAGATAGCGGAGCCGGGACGTTTTGCGCTGCCAGTCCTGCACGACCTGGGCCGTGTTGTCGGTGCTGCCGTCGTCAATGACGATCAGCTCCCAGTCGCTGAAGGTCTGGGCCAGGACTGAGCGCAGGCTGCGGGGCAGCAGGTGGGCGCGCTCGAAGGTCGGCAGGATGACCGAGATGCACGGCGCGGCCGCGGCTGAGCGCGTCTCCCCCTCCATAGCGGTGCCCCTGTCTGAAAACGCGGTCTGGCCGATCTCCTAGTGATAATCTCCGGACGGATTGAAGCCGGCTCCGTCGGCAAAAATTCCCCTGCCCGGCACGTAGTTGACCTCCAGGCGGGTGCCGACCGGGTCTTCAAACAGCACCGAGTAATAGCCCGGCGCCCACGGTCCTTCCTCGGGCGGGTGAACGACGGTGGCGTGCTGCTCCTGGAGGAAGGCGTACACCTGGTCAACGTCCTCCCGACTGCGGGCTCGAAAGCTCAGGTGGTGCAGGCCGACGCTGTTCTGGACAAAGCGGTCCTTGGCATGGGCGTCGTCGCAGCGGCTCACACCGAGCGCGGTCCGACCGCCGACATAGTAGATCATGTCCTCGCCGCTGAAGGCCTGCTTGAGACCCAGAAAGGGCAGCACTGCCTCGTAAAAGCTCCGGCAGCGGTCCCAGTCACTCACTGTCAGGATGACGTGGGCCATCCCGTTGACTTCGATCATGCTCCCTCCTGACCCGGCTTCGATACCACACTCGGCCCGGGATTGGTAGCCGTGGGCAGCCTGGGCGGTTGCAAATGTTTGACCTGCTCCGAGTGCGGAAATCGCGTCGGAAAAATCCCCCTCAATCTCCCTTTCCAAACGTGTGATGCCTATTGCGTTGTCCTGCGGCTCAGAAGGCACCCACCCCGGCCCTTCGGGCCAGCCCTCCGAGGAGGGGATCCGCCCCCATCCCCTCCTCGGAGGGGTGCCGCGTGAGCGGCGGTGTGGGGGCCTTCGCACGGCTGGTGAGCACAGGTTCCTGAGAATGGGCATTACACGTTGGCAAAGGGGGAAGCCTGTTCTGATCCCCGTCGAGGGGCGTGTCGCGCCAGCGCAGGGGATTTGTAGGGGGCGGAGAGGCGTCCTCGTAGGGGCGGGTTTCAAACCCGCCCCCTGCCGCGCTAGAGTGTACATAATCATAGGCATAAGGGAGATGGTGATGACCGACAGACATTCGATTGCCGAGGCGCGCCGCAACCTGCCGAGCCTGGTCCGCGCGGCGGAGAGCGGCACCGCCGTAGAGTTGACCCGTCACGGGAAATCGGTGGCAGTGCTCATCGGCTGGAAGGCATTCGAGCAGCTTGCCGCAGGTCGGCGCCGCTTCAGCGAGACCTACGCTGCCTTCGCCAAAGACGCCGACTTGCAGACACTCGGGCTGGAGCCTAACGAGGTGTTCGGGACCGTGCGGGACATGACGCCGGGCCGTGACATTGAGCTGTGAGGCGTGGAATACCTACTGGACACCAATGTCGTCTCGGAACCGCTGCGGCCGCAGCCGGCCGCCGGCATCATGCGCGGATTGCGGGCGCATGAGAGCGTGTCGGCGATCCCGGCGCCGGTCTGGCACGAGTTGCGTTTCGGCTGTACCCGGCTGCCGCGGTCGCGCCGCCGGGCCGTGATCGAACGCTACCTTGAGGAAGTTGTCCTGGCGAGCTTTCCGGTGCTCGCCTACGACCGGGACGCTGCGGACTGGCACGCGCTTGAGCGGGCGCGTCTGAGCCGGACCGGCCAAGTGCCGCCGTTTGTCGATGGACAGATCGCGGCGATCGCGTATGTCAACGGCCTGACCCTGATCACCTCGAATACGAGCCATTTTCTGGGCTTCAAGGGGCTGCGGGTGCAGAGCTGGACGTGAGCGGAACAGAAGGGTATGAGGGCGGGATGCGAATGCGGATATACCGGCTGTGTGTCCCGATGCTGACCGTGTTGCTGATGGCAGTCGAGGCGACCGCCCAACTGCCGCCGGATATTCAGGCCGACCGTTACCTTATACAGGCTGAGCGCCATATTGGGACCGGGGACTATACCGCGGCCAAGGCGACCCTGGACCGGATTCTGGAGTTGCAGGCCGAGCATGATCTGGCCTTGCCCGAGGCGTTCTGGTTCAAGCACGCTCAGGTGTCGCACCAGGCGGGAGATCATGCGGAAGCGGTGGAGTCCGTCACCCGCTATCTGACGACCGCGGGCTGTGAGGGAGCGCATTACCGAGAGGCGCTGGAGCTATTGGATCGGGCGGAGGCGGAGGCGGAGGTGGAAGCGGAGCGGCAGGCTGCGGAGCGACGGGCGGCGGAGATACGCCGCGTTCTCAACGAGATGGAGTTCGTGCTGATTGAGCCAGGGACCTTCGAGATGGGCTCACCGGAGACGGAAGCATGGCGAGTTAGTGACGAAAGGCTGCACCGTGTGATGCTCAGCCAGCCCTTTTATCTGGGCAAGTACGAAGTGACGCAAGGGCAGTGGCAAGCGGTGATGGGGAGCAATCCGTCACTTTTCGCCTGTGGTGCCACCTGTCCGGTGGAGAATGTCTCCTGGGAGGACACGCAGGCATTTATCGCGGCTCTGAACCGGCAGGAGGGCGTAGAGAAGTACCGGCTGCCAACCGAAGCGGAGTGGGAGTATGCGGCGCGGGCGGGGACGCAGACGGCGTATCACTTTGGGGATGATGCGTCCCAGTTAGGGGCGTATGCCTGGTATGGTGACAACGTTGATTACGAGAACCTCATCCACCCGGTGGGGCAGAAACGCCCGAATGCCTGGGGCTTGTATGACATGCACGGGAACGTGCAGGAATGGGTGCAGGACTGGTATGGCGGCTATCCTCATGGCGCGGTGACCGACCCTCGCGGCCCGAGTTCAGGCGCCCGCCGGGTGGATCGCGGCGGGAGTTGGTTCAACAGTGCCCGCCAGTGCCGGGCGGCGGATCGCGGCGATAGTTCGCCGGGCTATCGCAACGGCGACCTGGGCTTCCGCCTGGCGAGAATTTCGTGACCCTGTGTGCTGTTACCCTTTTACGCTTTGTGGTGGTGGGGCAGCCGTCCCGCGTGCTGTCCCGAAGGGCGCACGGCGGGCGGCAGGGGTGGGGTCTTGGGGGTCCAGGGGCGAAGCCCCTGGTCGCAGCGGTTTTGTAAAGTGCTTCTTGTCCCTGGGTTTCTGAACAAGGAAGCTGCGCCGGGTCTCCTGTCCGCCATGATCCGTCAGCTTGGCCTGACCCGCCGCGATTTTCGATGAGGATGAAAAGGAGCGTTGCATGCAGTTTCGCTATCCCGCCCGGCTACAGCCCGACCGCTCAGGTGCCATTCTCGTCTCATTTCGGGACCTCCCGGAGTGTCTCACGTCCGGGGCTGACGCGCCCGAAGCCCTGAGAGAGGCGGGCGATGCCCTTGAGGAAGCTATCGCCGGCCGCATCGACGATGGCGAACCGATCCCGGTGCCGAGCCGGTTGCGGACCGGCGAGCGGCTCATTGCCGTACCCCCCGACATGGCCGCCAAGGCAGCGTTCGTGCTCGCCTTCCGTGACAGTGGGCTGTCACGGCTCGCCGTGGCACGTCGCCTCGGCGTCAATGAAAAAGTTGCCCGGCGCTGGCTCGATCCGCGCCACCACACGGCGGCCACCCGCCTGCACACAGCGCTGCGGGCCTTCGGCCAGGAACTCATTGTGGCATCCCAGACGGCGTGAAAAACGTGACCGCTGCGGGGCTTGCCACAGCGATTCTGGTTCACGTGTTTTGAGGAAGGATTCAGCAAAGATGCACCGTATCGCAAAAGTGTTGCTGCCCGTCGCTGTGGTGGCGGGCCTGCTCGTCTGGGGTGCGCCGGCCTTATCGCAGAGCCGAGGGCCGGTCGCCAGCAGTTTGCTGCTGCTGATTGACGCCTCGGGGAGTATGGGGGACGCCATCGGCAGCGGCAACCCCCAGGTGAAGATAGCGGCCGCCAAGCAGGCCGCCATCACCGCCTTGGGCCGGGCGGCAAAGAGCGGCGCCGTCGAAGTGGCCGTGCTGGCCTTCAGCGGCGACTGCCAGAACCCCGTCCCGCGCTATCAGGACTTCACCCGTGACATCAATCAGCTGACCCGGTTCATCAGCAGTCTGCAACCGGGCGGTGGTACACCCATGGCAGACGCCTTGCTCTTCGCCAATCGCTACATGGCCAACAATGGTGACGCCGGTGCGTCCGACCGGATGATTATGCTGCTGGCGGATGGCCAGAACGACTGTGGCGATGTTGGCCAGGCCATGGCCAGCTTGCAGGCCAGCGGGATCATCTTCCGCCATGAAACGGTCGGGTTTGGCATCATCCCTACCTCCCAAGCCGCCCAAGATTTACGCGACATTGCCACCCAAACCGGCGGCACCTACCATCATGCGGCAGACGCCACGCAGCTCGCGGACGTATTCATGGAATTTGTGGAGACGCTGAGTGTGATTGACCTGCTGGGACGGTTTGGCAGCAACGCACAGGCACCGTCCAGCGGGCCGCAGCGCCAAAAAACTGGAAATCCGCCCAGGGGTTCGCAGAGCCAGCAGACAGGGAATCAGCCCCCAGCAAACAGCGGCAGCTTGACCAGTATGCTCGGCAGCTTCACAGCTCCATCGTCAACGCCGAAAGCTGACCCTCCAAAGCCTCCTCAGTACGGGGCGCTGGCCATCGGCTCGAACCAGGGACCGGCCTGGGGCTGGGCCATCAACTATGCGACGCCCCAGGCTGCGGATCGCCGAGCGCTTCGGGAGTGCGGCGGTAACTGCCGTATTGTCATGCGCTTCAGCAACGAATGCGCGGTCTTCGCCGCAGACCAGGCGCAGGGCAACACGAGTTATGGCTGGGCGCATGGGTATGACACGAGCGCTGGAGCGCAGAACAGGGCTACCGACGAATGCCGCAAAAAAGGCGGAACCTCGCGCATCGTGCGAGCCTGGGGGTGTACGCGACGATAATCGGCAGGGGCGGCTCTCTCTCACAAGTGAAACCGGCCGGACTATTCGTCGCTCCTGAGGGGCGATCCGCCGGCGGCTTCCTTGAAGGCCCGTAACACGGCGTTCATCCGGGTCTGATAGCCGGCGCCCTGCGCTTTGAACCACGCCAGCACATCGGCATCCACCCGTAGGGAAATCAGCGTTTTGGGGGGAGCGGGCCGTAAGCCCTGGCGGGCAATGCCGCGCACGATGTGGTTCACCTCGGTGGCCGGATGCTCATCGGTGAGCCGAATGTCTGTGTCCTGCATCGCCTTGAGTCGCAGCCAATCCGTCTTAGACGTTTTGGAAGAAGATGATTTGCTCATGTCTGGTCGCCTTTCGGAAGGAGATGATATGAATGCGTTCTGTCGTCTCAGTATGCACGAGCGAGACGCAGACGCCTCGGAGAAGGCCCAGGGTCACAAAACGCTGTTCGGGATACTGAAATCGGTCGTCCTCAAAGGTGAATGTCGGTCCGGCAAAGACCTCTTCGGCATCCACGAAATCTAAGCCATGAGCGGTCAGGTTGGTGCGGCGCTTCGGCTCGTGCCAGGTAAATCGCACCTCAAGACTATATATACAAATCGTATATTCTTCAAATCAGACGCTGTCACATGAAAGAAACACCTGAGATGTGGCAAAGGCGAACTCGGCTGAGGCGAGACAGATGTGGGCCGAGTACCAACACCGGCACGATCTGTCTGACCGCTCGGGGCAAACGGCAGGGATTGATCCACGCAGCGGACGTGTCTGGCTTGGCGGAAGCGCTCAGGCCGGGGTGAGCGGAGCGCATAGCTCCAGGGCGTGGCCGTCCGGGTCTGAGAAGTAGGCCGACTTGGCCGGCATCCAGTCGTGGGTCACCGGGCCTTCGACGGCAACGCCCCTATCGCGCAGGGTGGCCACGGCTTGCTCCAGATCGGCCTCACGAACGGTGAAGGCCAGGTGCTGGGCCGACCAGTGCCGGGGGTCTTCCTGAAGCACAATCATGCCGGCCTGTCCGCCGACCCGCAGAAACAACCATTTGCGGGCTTCGTCCCGTATACCGACTTCGAGCCCCAGCGTATCGCAGTAAAAGGCTTCGGCCTGGGCCAAGTCCTTGACCCGCAGGGCCAGCTCGTACAGTCCTTGAATACCGAGCATGGTTTTCTCCTCCCACATGTGTCAGGCCGTATCCCGTTGCAGCACATGGACGACACACACCGCGCCAACGCCGACCATGTGGGCCAGGCCGGTCCGGGCGTTCGGCTGCTGGCGAACGCCGGCCTCGCCCCGCAGCTGGCGGGTCAGCTCGACAATCTGGCCGGCCCCGGTCGGTCCGATCGGATGACCCATGGCCAGCAGCCCGCCGGACGGGCTGACCGCGCAGCGCCCGCCGATATCCAGCCCGCCGCTCTCCAGCAGCCCGGCCGCCCCGCCCTCGGCGCACAGACCCATGGCTTCGACATACAGCAACTCCTCAATGCTGAACGCGTCGTGGAGTTCGATAACGTCGAGATCGGCCGGCGTGATACCGGCCTCGTCATACGTCTGGGCAACCGTCTCGCGCGTCAGCTCGGCGTCGAAGTTTGCGGCTCCGCTGTACACCCGCTCGGTCCGCAGGGTCGAGGCCAGAACCCGGACGGCTCTGGCCCGCTTGATGCCCAGCCGTTCGATGGCCTCGGCCGAGGCGACAATGACCGCCGCCGCGCCCTCGCCAACCGGGCAGCACTGCAAGCGGGTCAGCGAGCCGGAGATGGACGGGCCGGCCAGGACTTCTTCCAGGCTGCGTTCCTGCTGACGCTGGGCATACGGGTTGTTGGCTCCGTTGCGGTGGTTTTTGACCGCCACCGCCGCAATCGTTTCCGGGCCGACCCCGTGGTGATGCATATAGGCGTTGGCCAGCAGGGCAAAATGGGTAAAGGGCACCGCGCGTGCGCCAACCAGATCCGCCACCCCAGCCTTGCGCGAGGCCAGGCGCAGTCCCTCGGGCTTATCCACCCCCATGGCCAGGACGACATCGCTCACCCCGCCGGCCACCTCCAGACAGGCCTGACGAAAGGCCGAGGAGCCCGAGGCCGAGGCGTTCTCAACCTGGGTCATGGGGATGCCGGTGGTGCCGAGGTGGCGCAGCATGATCCGGGTCGGGGCAATGCCCAGCTGGGCTGTGCCGTTGTACACCGCCTCAACGCTCGGCCAACCAATATCGGCATCGTCCAGCGCCGCCCGAACCGCAGTCAGACCCAGCTCCACGTAGGTGGTGTCGCTCTTGTGCTGGTAGCGGTGCAGGCCCGTCCCGACCACATACACTGGACGCAGGTCTCGTAATGTTTTGCCCATCAGGCTGCCTCGACTTTCGGGTTTTTTTCAAACCGGAGTTCGGTCCGTTCGTTGCCGTCGGTATCCGGGCCGGTAGGGACGAGGACCGCCCGCACCCGATCTCCGAGCGACAGCTCGGCGTCGGTCGGGCAGGTCATCAGCGCCCGGATGGTGGGGCCGTCGTCCAGGCTGATGGAGGCGACGGTGAAGGGGGTTGGCGTGCTCGGGTCGTGGTGGACGTGGACCGTAGCGCTGGCCTGCACCACGCCGCTGCCGGCCAGCAGCCGGGGTTCAATCTGTTGTGCGGCCGCCCCGCACGACTCGCAGCTGTAGGCGTGGGGCGGGAAGAAGGTATAGCCGCAGGCGCGGCAGCGCTTGGCGCACAGCCGGGGTGGCTGGGCGGCGTCGGTGGTGTACAGCTGGGGGCGGGCAGAGGCCATGGGCTCATCCTCCGAACGGTTTCCAAACGGTTTCCCTGGCGCGGCAAATGTGATGCAATGCCGAGCTTAGCATATTCTGGACGGTTCTGAATGGAGGCGCGGCATGCCAAGGCTTGATCGTGACGGGGTTCATATCTACTACGAAACGCACGGCTCGGGTCCGGCCGTGCTGCTGACGCACGGCTTCAGCGCCACGACCGCAGCCTGGCAGCCCCAGGTCGACGCCCTGTCCCAGCGCTACCGGCTTATGAGCTGGGACCTGCGCGGCCACGGTCAGTCGGACAGCCCGGACGACCCGGCGGCCTACTCCGAGGCGCTGTCAATCGCCGATATGCTCGCTCTATTGGACGCCGAGGGCGTCGAGCAGGCCGTGCTGGGCGGTCACTCGCTGGGCGGCTATCTGTCGCTGGCGTTTCACTGCGCCCATCCCGAGCGGGTCAAGGGCCTGATGCTGCTCGGCACCGGGCCCGGCTTTCGCAAGGACCCGCCCCGCGAGGCGTGGAATCAGCGCGCGCGATCTTTTGCCGACACGTTCGAGCAAAAGGGGCTCGACGCCCTGGGCCGGAGTCCCGAGGTCCGGGCCGGCTCGCATCGCTCGGCCCAGGGTCTGGCGCATGCCGCCCGCGGCATCCTGACCCAGCACGACGCCCGGATCATGAACGCCCTGGGCTCCATCGACGTACCAAGCCTGGTGATGATCGGCGACCGGGACAAACCCTTTTTGGCCGCGACCGATTATATGGCCGCAAAAATTCCGCAGGCAAAAAAGGTTATCCTGAGAGACGCCGGGCACGCGGCCAATATCGAGCAGGCGACGGCATTCAACACCGAGTTCGGAGCCTTTCTTGACCAGCTGTGGGCAGACTGAGACTGCGGCGACCGGGCCGGTCTTTCCGCCTGACCCCGATTATACGCCCTACACGGCCCAGCCCTTCCGGGTTGCCATGGGGCTGCTGCCCCTGGATCTCAAGGACTGGATCGAACCCGACGCTCACCTGGCCGCCGACCTGGCCGAAAAGGAGCGGCTGCTTGCCGAGCGCCACGACGAAGTCGTCAACATCCGGCCCGAGGCCGAGCCCGGCTCACAAGAAGTCCTCGATCTTCTGGCCGAGCACCTGCCGGCCCGTTTCCCGCGCCTGTACCAGCGCAGCGGAGACGAACTGCGGAATGCGGTGACCGGGCAGTCCTGGAATCTGGCCGGGTCTGGGCTGCACCCGCTCGATCTGGCCGGACGGCTGGTCCAGGAGGACGTGTGCCTGATGCACAAAGAGCCGAACTCCGAGGTCTATCGCCTGGTCGGGGCGTCGGTGTGTTTTCCGACTCGCTGGAATCTGGCCGAAAAGATGGGCCGCTCGCTGGCGGCGATCCACGCTCCAACGCCCGGCTACCGGGAGCGGCTCGACTCGAGCATGAACCGCTACTTTGCGCGCATGCGCAAGCCGGTGTGGCGGCTCAACTGGGGGCTGGTCGACGACCCGACGCTGTTCCAATCGAGCGGCCACAGCCGGAGCGGCTTTAATCCGGACATTACGGCCGACAACGCGGGGGACAAACTGTGGCTGCGCATGGAGCGCCAGACCTTGCGGCGGCTGGCGCGCAGTCAGGATATCGTGTTTACGATTCGGATCTATGTCAAACCCTTCAGCCACCTGCGCGCGTACCCGCAGCGGGCTGCGGCCATGGCTCGGGCGCTGCGCGGCATGCCCGACTGGTGGCGTTTGTATAAAAGCCTGCCGGCGTTTCATGACGCCGTCCTGGGCTGGCTGGACAAGCTCGGTCGGTCGGACGCCGGGCAGGCATGAGCCGCAGCTTTCAGGTTGTCCGCTCAGGAAACGCGAGCACAGGAGGGAGCAGCATGACACCCATTGACACGGTTTTGCAGCAGGCGGTCGAATCCGGCGACGTGCCCGGTCTGGTCGCCATGGCGGCAAACGACAGCGACATCATCTACCAAGGTGCGGCGGGCAGACGCGGCGACGCCACCGCTCCGGCAATGACGACCGACACGGTCTTCCGCATCGCCTCGATGACCAAGGCGGTCGCCTCGGTGGCAGCCATGCAACTCGTCGAGCAGGGCCGGCTGTCGCTCGACGAAGCCCTGGAGACAAAAGTTCCCCAGCTGGCCGAGCGCCAGGTGTTCGACGGCTTTGACGCCAGCGGCACGCCCAGGCTGCGTCCGGCCGCCCGGCCGCTCAGCCTCAGACACCTGCTGACCCACACCTCGGGCTATTGTTACGAGATGTGGAACGCCGAGTTCATCAAGTTCGCCGAGCAGTCGGCCACCCCCCGCTTTACCGATGGCGGCGACGGGTTCCTGGATTCGCCCCTGGTGTTCGATCCCGGACAGCGCTGGGAGTACGGCATCAGCACCGACTGGGTCGGCCGCGTGGTCGAACACCTGAGCGGACACAACCTGGCCGACTACTGCCGGGAGCATATTTTTCAGCCGCTGGGCATGACCGACACCGGTTTCTCGCCGAGCCCGGACCAGCGCAGCCGGCTGGTCAATGTCTGCCAGCGCCAGGATGACGGCTCGCTCGTCCAGATCGAGTTTGAACTGCCCTTTGACGGTCGGTTTTTCGGCGGCGGCGGCGGGCTGTACGCAACCGCGGGCGACTATCTGGCCTTTGTGCGCATGCTGCTGAGCGGCGGGACCTACAAGGGTGCACAGGTGCTCAAGCCCGAGACGGTCGGCCTGATGGGCGAGAATCATATCGGCCAGCTGAGCGTTGGCGCGGCTACCTCCGCGATCCCCTTTCTGTCCAACGACATCGAGTTTTTCCCCGGCCAGGACAAAAAGTGGGGGCTGGGGTTTCTCATCAACACCCAGGCGCTGGACACCGGCCGTTCGGCTGGCAGCCTCAGCTGGGCCGGCATCTTCAACTCCTACTATTGGATCGATCCGCACAAAAAGGTCACCGGCGTGCTCATGATGCAAATCCTGCCCTTCTTCGACGCCACGGCATTAGGGGTTCTGGACGGCTTTGAGACGCAGGTGTATCGCCAGCTGGGGCGGGTTTAGCCCGGGCGGTCGATTCCGAGCGGGGGCGCGACATGCAGGACTTGGCGGACAGGGTGGCGGTCATTACCGGGGCGGCCAGCGGTATCGGTCAGGGCTTGGCCCGGCGCCTTGCCCGGGAGGGCATGAAGCTGGTGCTGGCCGATATCGAAGAGGCGGCCCTGCTTGAGGTGGAGAAGGAGCTGCGTCTAGGCGGCACGCCGGTGCTAGCGGTCAAGACCGACGTGGCGCGCAAAGCGTCCGTCTTTGCTCTGGCCGACCGGGCTTTCGATGCCTTCGGCCGGGTACATATCGTGTGCAATAACGCCGGCGTGTCGGGCGGGCTGGGCCATATCTGGGACATCCCCGACCAGGACTGGGAGTGGATCATGGCGGTCAATGTGTCCGGCGTGCTGCACGGCATCCAGGCCTTTGTGCCGCGCATGATCGAGCATGGCGAGGAGGGCCTGATTCTCAATACCAGCTCGGTGGTCGGCCTGACGACCGGCACCAGCTCGGTGTACGGCGTCACCAAACACGCGGTGAGCCGCATGACCGAAGGGCTGCACTACGACCTGCGGGCGGCCGGCTCGAAGCTCAGGGCCGCCCTGTTAGTGCCCGGGGCAACCGCGACAAATATCCTGTACGCCGACCGCAACCGGCCCCAGGATCTGCTGGTGCCGCGCAACGAGGAGGCCCAGGCGGCTTTGATCCAGCGGCGCCAGGCCCGCCACGCGCGTCTACAGGAAATCGGTATGACGCCCGAACAGCTGGCCGACCTCACGGTCGAGGGCATCCGCCAGGAGCGGTTGTATATCATCGCCGATCCCGAGCGGACCGCACAGGCGGTGCGGCTGCGCATGGAGGGCATTGTCGAGTGAACGTGTCCTCCATGCACCTGAACAGGTTGACACGTGTACTCTTTGGTGACGGGCCGCGTCCCGAGGCGGTCGGCTGAGACGGCTCGCTCAGCACAGCGAACTCAGAAAATCGACCGTGCGCTCGAACGCTCCCGCGTCGGCCTGAAAGACAAAGGCGCACAAGTCGGTCACCCCGACATCTTCGAGACGCTTGAGTTCGCCCGAAATCGTTGCCGCATCCCCCAGCAGCGCAACCTCTGGCGGCTGGCCGAGTCCGCCGCGGTCCAGCATGGTCCGATACGCCGGCAGCTGGCTGTAGATGGCGAACACCTTGGCCGCCACCTCCAGGGCTGCGGCCGGGTCGTCGGTGATGGCCAGCGGCATGCCGGCAATGACCCGAGGAGCCGGCCGGTCGGCGGCTTTGGCCGCGTCGGTGATGCGCGGCACGACATGTTCACGCAGGGCTTTGTGACCGGCCATCCAGGTCACCGTGCCGGCCGACTCGCGCCCGGCAAAGTCGAGCATCTTGGGACCCAGGGCGGCCAGCACGACCGGCACCGGGCTCGCGCCCTGGACACTGATATCCGCCTTGACCCGGTACTCCTGACCCTCGTGGTCAACCGGCTGGCCGTCGAGCAGCGGCCGCATGACCGCCATGTACTCGCGCATGTGGCTGAGGTGGCGGGTATAGGCCAGGCCATACATGTCTTCAATCACGAACTTATGCGACAGGCCGATGCCCAGGGTGAAGCGCCCCTTGCTGGCCGCCTGGGTGGTCAGCGCCTGCTGGGCCATGGCCACCGGGTGGCGCGGGTAGGTGGGCACCACGGCCGTGCCCAGTTCGATCCGGCTCGTCTCGCGTCCGACCAGCCCCAGCAGGCCGATCGCGTCGTGCGCAAACGCGTGGGCCAGCCAGGCCGAGTGCAGGCCGGCCGCCTCGGCCCGTTGCGCCCTTTGGATGACCTCGTCCATAGGCGGGCTCTCTCCGGCTCCTTCACCGATCATCATACCGATACGCATGCTGTGTTCCTCCTTGTCGATGTGTGACCGTGTTGGTGTATACCAGCAATGATGCTACAAAGCATCCTCGGCGCCGGGGGGCGCTGAAATACAGCAACGGATGGATAGCGGCACCATGAACGAAATTGATTTCAGCGGCAAGACGGTTCTGGTCATCGGTGGTTCGAGCGGGATCGGCAACGGCATTGCCCGCCAGTTCCGAGACCACGGAGCCGAGGTGTACGTGTGTGGCACCCGGGCGTCTGTCGAGGACTATACAGCCGAAGACGTTTCAGACTTGAGCGGGCTGCACTACTTTCAGCTGGACGTGTCGCAAGACGACAATGTCCAGGCCTTTCAGCCGCCTTTTGCCAAGCTCGATGTGCTCGTCGCCTCGCAGGGCACGGTGATGTACAAACGGGCCGAGTTTGAGATGCCGAACTTCCGCAAGGTCCTCGACGTGAACCTGATGAGCGTCATGAACTGCTGCATGAAGTTTCACCCCATGCTGAAGGAGACCAAGGGCAGCGTGGTCATCCTGGGTTCGGGGGCGAGCTTTTTTGCCGTCTTCGGCAATCCGGCCTACAGCGCCAGCAAGGGCGCGCTGCGGACCCTGACCATGACCCTGGGCGAAGCCTGGGCGCGCGACGGCATTCGGGTCAACGGTATCGCGCCGGGCCTGATCGTCACCAAGATCACCAGGGTGACCTGGGATCATCCGCGTCGCTACGAAGACTCCCTGAACGAAATCCCGCTGCGGCGCTGGGGTACGCCGGAAGAGATGGGCGGGATCGCCCTGTTTCTGGCCTCGCCGCTGTCTTCGTATATGACCGGTCAGATGCTGCTGGTCGACGGCGGCATGGGCCTGTCGTAACGTTCGTGTCGAGAATAAGATTGCGGGAGAATGGACGAATCGCCCTGTATCAGAAGAGCGTCGGATTCACCCAACCTACGGAGCTTCAGGAGCCAAACAGCTTCGAGACCGGCTCGATTAGCCCGAGCGCTACGAGCAGTCCGACCAGCACCAACACGATATTAAGGGTAAACCGCAGCCCATCGAACTTGGCTTCCAAGCCGCTGAACTTGACCTCCAAGCCGCTGAACTTTTCTTCCAGCCCGTCGAACTTGGCCTCCAGGGCATCGAACTTGACCTCCAGGGTCTTGAAGTCGGCTTGTAAGGCCATGAAATCCGCCTTGGACGGGAGTTGCTCGGTCAACTCGTCACCGAGCACGCGGGCGAGGGCTTCGGCCTGCGCCCCGGCAAAGCCCGCCTCCTTGAGGCGGTCGGCAAAGCGGAGGGTGTTAATCAAGGTTTGGCTTATGGGCTGTGCTCTGCTCTGTCGAACATAGTCGGTTCCCGCTGGGGGTTCAAGTTTCTGCAGCCGGTGTCAGCCGAGGGCCGTCTTCGCACAATCAATTCCAAAGGTTGCTCTCGCCCTGAGGGAGAGAGCATAAGGTTGCAAGAGAACGGACGAACCGCCCTGTATTCAGGGGAGCGTCGGATCATGCTTCGTTGATGCCGCCCGGATGAAGTGTAGCGGAATCCGGTATTCCGACTGACGCCTCAGCCCCGGTGCTTCTTATGTGGAGCTGAGAAAGTCATTGAGGCGGGTGATTCCGTCAGTTCGTAGGATCAGACCCGGCTGAGTCCGCTCCTGTTCCATAATCCGATTCAGGGCGTCAACGATCGATTGATCCGACAGCCAACGACCCGACCCAGGCCGGAAAATTCCAATAACTCCGTGGTGCGGTATGCGCTCTAAGGCGAGTCGATAGAGTCCCGTAGGATCGCGGCGGCCCTTTCGACCAACATTAGCGGTCAGAATCGGGATAGCCACGCGCTGAGCTGCGGCAAAGACTTCCTCGTCGGAAGTTCCCGTTGATAATTGGACGACATCATACCCAGTCACTTTCAGACGTGTGAGAAGGGCAGTGCTGACACTATCTTCATCAACCAGAATCTTCACGGTTTCGGCGGATGTGACCGGGCGAGTTCATCGCTGAGGGCTAATTCGTCAGCCTCATCGGCTTCGATCACATCGTGAAAACGTCCATAGTAGTCAAGGGCTTCCTTCAGAGCTTCCACGGGGAGAGACCAATCTTGAGCAGCGTTCTCAAGGCTCTGGCTATTCGCTCGCATGGACTCAATAACGCGGGACACAGGCAACTTCGGCCGTCCAACAAAGAATGCCTGCCGGAGCCAATGGTCTGGCTGCTGCATCAGATAGCGATAGACAGGTGCTGCTCGTATCGTGCCAGCGGTTGCAGCGGGAATGTCTAAGGGATTTACATCAGTCATAATTATCCCTCGTCCTTTTACCAGACATAGCGCTCTCACGCTGTCCGGTCCAGCCGATCCAAACGACACGCTGCCGCACGGCAACGCCGAGACGAGGCCGAAGCGATGCGGGACATGGGAAAGTTCGTCCGGCGCGTCCGCAAGCGCCTGGGCTTCACCCAACACGAGTTCGCCCGCCGCATCAACGTGCCGCAAGACACGATCCGGAACTGGGAACAGGGCAAGCGTCGTCCCACCGGTGCGGCCAAGGCGTTGCTTCGCGTGCTCGACAAGACGCCCGAGGCAGCGCTGTTGGCGTTGCGCTGAAGCCGTGCCGCGACCCGCGGCCGCCGGCTCGAACACGCCGAGGCATTCGGCAACCCTCAGCGGTCACTCGGTCTCACTCCCACCCGAGGATCAGGCCGGTCGCCACTTCTCCATCAACGGCGGATTGCTGGTCGAGTCCTCAATCATAGCACAGGGCGTATCCCCCGGTGCCGTACCACGATCCTAGCGAGACGTGGTAGTTGTCGAGGTTAGCATGATCCAGAAAGTGCGACGGCTTGTTGTGATCGTGCCGTGCAACGAAATAATGCCGTCGGCCACTCCAGATCGCATTGCCGTCTCTCGATATCCGATAGCCGTTGCCGAGCTCGCCCGGCCCCGGCTGCTCGCCCGCTGGGACCATCTTGAGCCCTGCGGTGAAGGCCGCCAGGGAGCCGCCCCCTTGGTAGTAGCTCACGATGTCGTTCCAGTCGGCCAAGCGAAAACCGCTGCCCAACTGCGCCCGGCACTCCGCATCATGGTCCTGCGCTTCACTCAACTCGTGGGCAATAACGTGAAACCGCCCGTAACTCGCCAGCGCCCTGAGGTCCGGTTCTCCCCCTCCGACCACTCTCAGGTTGTCCACCAGCACCGGATCGGACGCACTTCTCCCCATTATCCATACATAGCCCTCTCGCCCGTAGCCCGCTTGTGCCCGCGAGTGCTCCACGATCCCCAGCCGGCGCTGATTCAGCCAGACCTCTATGCGCCGGTCGGAGAGAATCTGCATCCGCAGATGGTTCCAGCCGGCTTGGGTATATGCCACGGAATCCGCGTCAGGGCTCCCGCCGACAAAGGCGGGACCGACACGCATCCGGTCCGTCGTTGTTTGGGGGCCTAAGCTGAACAACCGATAGCTGTCTCCCGCAGGAGCCCGGTCCCGGGGGTCAGAACACCCATCAGCCCCGACCGGGGCACTGTCGGGCCGGTAGTCAGTTGCCATCATCGCCACGCTGAGCCAATGCGCATAATACCGGTTGGTGTTCATATAGAACTCGAGGCTGATTTCCAAACCCTCGGTGATCGGAAACACGGCCTCCGGGACATTGAAGACGACGCCGCTGTCGTAGCACCCGTCTCCGTTGAGGTCCAAGGCTGTCCGGCCGGCAACGGTCGAGATCATCGGCAGCGGGGTGCCATGTGTGTCGAAGCCCGCAATACTGTCCAGATTGTGGGTATAGGACTCACCGTCCGGCGGCGGCTGAATCTCCGTCCCGTCCCCGACCAGCTCCAGGTGTTGGGTGCTCTCATTCCAGCGAAAGTGGGCCGTCTCGTCCGGGGAGGGGAGATCTTCAATCATGCACTCACCCTGTGCCCCCATCACAAACTCCTCCCCGAAGGTCGCCACCGTGAATGTACTCCGGGCAAACTCCACTCCGTTATCGTACGCCACGGCCGTGTGGGAGCCATCGGCCAGAAACGCCCAATTGAACTGGGCAATAAAGCCGTTGTCGGTCGCGCCCTGGCAAGCCGACTGGGTGTCGGCCCGAGGCATGCGGGTCGCCATACGAATAGGCCCCCCGCCGTCAATCCGGACCGTCACCTCACCGTGGTGACACTTCCAGCCCCCGATGTACCCGAGCCCCGAGACATTGGCCCCGGGCGCAGGACTCTCCAGCGTTGCCGCGTGGGCCAGCGTCGAGGTCAAGACGAGCAGACCACACACCAGCAAACCAATCAGATTCCGCATCGTGCCTCCCTGGCAACCGTTCGGTGAGAATATCCATCCCCTCATACGTACCTGCCAGCCGTTTGTCCCTACTCAAATGGATAGTTTTTCGGCGTCGGGTGGAAATTTTTGGGGCGGACGGGGGGAGACGGGGCAGGGGTGAAGCGGAGTCAGGCGTGCGGCGGGGGAACCCCGACGGTGGACAGCACCAAGCGCACCACGTCGGCCTGGTGGGAGAGGCCCAGCTTGGCGTACATCTGCCTGAGGTGCCAACGCACCGCCGCTTGCGTCCGATGCGTCGCCACGGCAATGTCCCGGACACTGTGGCCTGCGGTCAAGGCGGCCGCCACCCGGCTTTCGGCGCGGGAGAGGCCGAGCGTCGTGGCGAGGAAGGCGGGATCAATCTGGGGCCGTTCTGCGAGGTCGACGAGCAGCACGAGAGCGGCAACGCGCTGGGCGCCAAAGTCGGCCCGGTGGGTGACCGGGCTGATATGCAGAGTCAACGGGAGCTTGCCGGAGGGCCGTCGGACCGTCATGGACCCGCTGGAGACGGTCTGACCCCAGTGGGGCAGAGCACGCGCCAACAGCCGCCGGAGCTTGGCGTTGTCGGCCGGGAGCCGGGCACGCAGGACGCCGTCCCGGTCTGCCAGGCAGTCAGCTCGCCGGAGCAGGTTTGAGGCGCGGGTGTTGGTCTCGACGATTGTCCCGTGGCGGTCAAGAAACAGCACGCCGAGCAGGGCGTTGTCGAGCAGGGATGTCAGCGAAGTACCAAGCGCCTCGGCGCTGGCCAGTGCCTGGCGGACGCGAACGAACTAACGAATGTGGGGCAGCAGCTGTTGTATCAACGCGATCTGTTCGGAGCGCCATCCATGCGGGTCGTCAGGGTCTGTAAACGCCCAGATGATGCGTAATCCGTCCGGGCCGTCCATACGCAGGTTCAGCCCGTTGCCGGCGCCAAACCGACACAAGAGTTCGTTATACGTCGGGGAAGTCTGTAGCTCGTGTTCCGTGTAGGCATTCGTGACGTGAACCACACGGCTGTCGGGCAGGCGGAGTAGCCGTTGGACACGTTCGTCGTGGGGGAAGTAGGTATTGGCGTACATTCTCCCCATTTCGACGACTTCGCCGTGACAATACGCCTCACCAAAGACGAACTCGGCGTCGTCCCGAGTATGACCGCTCTCAATCGCCAGATGACTGCCCCACATCCCGACCGCCTCATCAATCAGGGCCGAGGTGTGGGGCCATAAGGTGTCGTTCAGCGCGGTCTCGTGCAGCGCGGCGACGATGTGATCAAAGGCGTCCTGCTGGCTCATGGCGGCTCTGAGACTGTACAGCGCCCACAACCCAACCGCCCCTTCAGTCCGCTACGCGGCTTTTTTGCGCGGCGCTTTTTTGGGCCGCTTGGTGGTGGCCCGCTTGGCGCTGGGCCGCTTGGTGCGTCGCTTGGACGCCTCAAACGCGTCCTGGGCGCGTTTGAGTTCTTCCCAGCTGATATAGCCCTCGAACTGATCCTCGCCAAAGAACAGCACCGGACCGTTGCAGATGAATAGGTACTCGGTGTCTTCGAGGGCGGTGGTCGCCCCGTGGATCATGCCGTTGGCCTCGTACACGTAGTCGCCGGCGTCGAGGGTGCCGTCCCGAACCTGGAGCTTGCCCTTCAGAATGAAGGTGTGGGAAGCGCTGAGGTGTTTATGCGGCGGCGCGGCATAGCCCTTGAGCCAGCGGAACATGACCGCCCAGCTGCCCGACTCCGAGCCGGTCCACAGTACTTTCATGAAGGCGCGTTCGGGATCGGCCTCGTTGGGAATCCAGTCCATGTCTGCGGTCCGGGCCAGCGAATCCATGAGTTCGCTGTTAAATGGGGTAATATCTTGCGGTAGTGCCATGCTGTCCTCCTTGTTTTTGGCATTGCGTTCTGTCGATCAAACATGCCTGGCGACAGCCACGGATGCAAGCCGGTGGAAGCTCAGTTCAGGCGTGGCAGGACCTTTTCGGTCAACAGTACAAAGCTCTGGTGGCTGAGCGGCGCACCGATCAGATAGTCGAGGTGGATGTCCTGGTGCAGGCGCGCCAGCTCATCGACCACCCGCTCGGGCGAGCCGTGAATAATGACCCGGTCCACATAGTTCTGGACCGGATCGCCGACAACGCCGAAGCGCTTGGGGTCGACATAGGCGTCGATCAGCCAGCGCGCGCCCTGGCTGGCGACCTGTCTGGCCTGGGCGTCGGTCGGCGCGATGGCCAGCAGCCGGGCCATGGGGATATCTCGGCCGCTGATCGAATGGCCGTGGTGCTCCAGCTGATCCCGGTAGCTGGCCCATTTTTGGCCGATCTCGGCGTGGGTCGAGTGGGGGTCCATGAGAATCGAATAACCCAGGGCGGCCGACCAGGCGATGGCGGCCGGCGAGGACGCCGCAGTCCACACCGGCGGGTGGGGCTGCTGGAGCGGCTTGGGCAGCACCTCCACCCCGTCAAAGGTGTAGTACTGGCCGGTGTAGTGCAGCCGCTCATCCGTCCAGGCTCGAAGCACAATATCGACGCTCTCACGGAAGCGGGCCTGGCTCTCGTCCAGCGGCACGTCAAAGGCCCGAAATTCGTTGACATCAAAGCCCCGTCCGACGCCCCAGTTGACCCGCCCGCCGGACAGGATGTCGAGCAGGGCAATCTCCTCGGCCAGGCGCAGCGGGTGGTAGAGGGCGGCCAGACTCACCCCGGTGCCGATGCGCAAACGCTGTGTCCGAGCCGCCGCATAGCTGCCCATGACCGGAATGGACGGGCACACGCTGTAATCGGTGAAGTGGTGCTCGGTCAGCCACACCGCGTCATAGCCGGCGCGGTCCATGATCTCGATGCGCTGCAGCGTCCGCTCATACACGGTCGGCAGGCTGACCCGCCGGCCGGGCCAGCTGAAGAACTGGAGAATGCCGAATTTCACACATGTGCCTCGTTTCGCTCAGCGCTCTCTAAGCTCCTGCGCCAGCAGCGGATGATGCTCTCTTATCATCCGATCCACACTACATATCGGAGTACGACGCGCGTGACTGTGGGCAGCTAATAAACGATCAAAGGGATCTCGTGTCCAGGACTGGTCCAATGCATGCCGAACGAGGGAGAGAAGCGGGACTTCATCAATAAGAAACCGCTCATCGCGCAGGAGCATTTCGGTAAAGGCCGGATTCTGAATGGTGATGCGTCCGATTTCGGCCAGATATTGGATCTCCAGAAGAGAGACGGGCGAAACGCCCCAGGGACGATAGCGGTCGAGCCAGGGAAATGCGGAGAGCCTGGAGGAGCCGAGTACGAGCCAGATCACGAAGTGGGTGTCGAGCAAAAGCGTCATGTGTTCTTGTGTGTAAGCGGAGTCATCGACCGAGGAGGTCCCTGCCATTCCCAGCCCCACTCATCCGCCCGGTCCGCATCCGGTGCGTACAGCACGGAGCGATAGTCTGGAGTCTGCTCTTTTCCTGTTGCCGTCATACTCTCTTTGCAGGACATCTCCACCTGTCGCCCTTTGCGCTCTACAATGACGACCTCTCCCGCAACAATCTCGTCAAGCAGACGGAACCACTGCTGTCGGGCTTCAGATGCAGTTACACGCTTCATATGGACAATGTACAAGTCAATGATTTCAGGGTAAACCCCCGGATAGGAGGACGGTGCGCGCAGGGGCAACCCGGGTGAAATGTCTCGGTCGCTACACGCCTGTCTGAGGCGAGTCCCCTCTCGACGCTAGCGGCTTTTCAACGTAGTCTGGGGCGCTGACAGCCCTATCCCGCGAACCCTTTGTCTTGAGGAGGTCGTTATGAAGTTTACCTGGTTCAACCTGATGCCGTGGCCGCATCTGCCGGATAATTTCCGAGAGGACTACCGCTCGGTGTGGGTGGATTTACCCAATAGCCTCTACGACCCCAAAAAGGGCCATTTCGTCTACCACCAGTATATGGACCAGTTGGAATACGCCGACTCGCTGGGCTTTGACGGTATCGGCGTGAATGAGCACCACCAGAACGGCTATGGCCTGATGCCCTCGCCCAACATCATTGCCGCCGGCCTGGCCCGGCGGACCTCCCAGGCGGCCCTGGCGGTGATCGGCAACTCGATTGCCCTGTACAACCCGCCGATCCGGGTGGCCGAGGAGTTTGCCATGCTGGACGTGATTTCGGGCGGTCGGCTGCTGGCCGGCTTCCCGGTCGGCACGTCCATGGATACCAACTATTGCTACGGCCAGATTCCGGCCATCACCCGCGACAAATACGCCGAGGCGCACGAACTCATCATGCGCGCCTGGGCCGAGGAAGAACCCTTCGCCTTTGACGGTAAATACAACCAGCTGCGCTGGGTCAACTGCTGGCCCAAGCCCATCCAGCAGCCGCACCCGCCGGTCTATATTCCGGGTGGCGGCTCGATTGAAACCTGGGATTTCTGTCTGGATAACGACTACAACTACTCGTATCTGTCGTTCACCGGCTATCTGCGCGGCAAGCAGCTGATGGACGGCTACTGGGACCGGGTTGCTGAGCGCGGCAAGGACGAGTCGCCGTACCGGGGTGCGTTTGCCCAGACCATCTGTGTGGCCGACACCGATCAGGAAGCCGAAAAGCTGTACGCCGAGCACGTCAGCTATTTCTATAACCGGTGTCTGCACGTCTACAACGGCTTTGCCGACGCACCGGGCTATCGGACGATCAAGACCATCAAGGCGAATGTCCTGAACGCCCTGAGCGAAGACATGCAGCAGACCTTTCCGACCCTGACCTGGAAGCAGCTGCTTGACGAGGGCTACGTCATTGCCGGCAGCCCGGCGACGGTGCGCGACCGGATGAAAGACATGATCCAGGGCTTGCACGTCGGGCATGTTTTCTGCCTGATCCACATCGGCAATATGCCGGATTGGAAAACGCGCTACTCGACCCAGCTGTTCGCCGAACAGGTCATGCCCCAGCTGCGCGACATGTGGCCGGACTGGAAGGATGACAACCGCTGGTGGTGCAAGCCCATGGACGAGCGGCTGGAACCCGAGACGACTATCGAAAAAGCCCGGGCCAACGGAAGGATCCCGCTGTGAACAGCCGGATGATCGAGACCCGGCCAGGGATCACCGTGCGTGTCTTCGAGGCCGGCAGCGGCGCGCCGCTGGTCTTTTTGCACGGGGCGGGCGGCCTGTTCGGTCAGGAGCCGTTCCTGGACCGCCTGGCCGAGCACTACCGGGTCTTCGCCCCCGAGCTGCCGGGCTTTGGCGAGTCGAGCGGTGAAGAACTGCTGGAGGACATGCAGGACTTTACCCTGCACGGCTGGGATGTGGTCGGCGCCCTGGGGCTGTCCAAGCCCCATCTGGTCGGCCACTCCATGGGCGGGATGATCGCGGCCGAAATGGCCTGTGTAGCGCCGAACGATGTGGACAAACTGGTCCTGGTCGCCTCGGCCGGCCTGTGGATTGCCGAGCAGCCGATTCCCGATCTGTTTTCCTTTCTGCC
>JAGWBB010000037.1:81007-81509 GCA_021296095.1 Desulfurellaceae bacterium
CTGCGCGCGCCGACCCTTTTGGTCTGGGGCACGAGTGACCGGCTGATCCCGCCGGTGTATGCCGACCGCTTTCAGGCTCTCATCCCCCACGCCCGCAAAACGCTCATCGAGGCGGCCGGCCATATGCTGCCATACGAGCAGTCGGACGCCTTTGTCGGGGCCGTCCACGGTTTCCTGGGGGAGGGATAGAGGCAGGCGACCTCTCTCGGTCCTTCACCGACCAAACCGAGCCGGTCTCGGCAGAGAAGAAGGAAGCGCTATTTACCCGCGCGCCCAGGCAGCAGGGAAGTAGGGGGGATTGATAACGACGAGAAAGCGATTGAGCGACGCATCCAGGATCGCTTCGGTGCATCCGCTGGCATTGAGGTTGATGACGACACTCGTGTCCGCGATAACAGGAAGAGTCAGATCATTCAGGCAGCTTCGGCGCTCCACCCGCGTCTCCTCCCTTAACCTCAACACCGTCCAAAATCTCGCGTAGCTCCAGCCGGTCCAGCTGTAA
>JAGWBB010000038.1:0-23953 GCA_021296095.1 Desulfurellaceae bacterium
TCGCTACACAAGCCCGGACGCCGACTGCTTAGCATGCCTGCTTGGGTCCTGCCAACAGCCGGAGGAGAAAGGAACAGGTGTCATGAGCACAAAACTTTCGTACTGGCCCTACAACACATACAACTGGGGGCGTTGGCCAAATGACCGGGGAACGCTCAATCTGCTGACCGAAGGAACGACCGCGAGAGCCATCGCCTCGGTCAAAACCCATCAGACGTTTGCTCTCGGAGCCCCACTCCAGGCCGATGAAATAGCCAATGACACGAGAACATATCAGCATAAGCTGCTGAGGGTCGGGGATTACATCTACGGACCGGAGGGAGAGCCTGTTCAGGAAGCCGCTGATCTCGTTTCCGTCGCCATCCACGGGATGACGAATTCCCATATCGACGCGTATAATCATGTCGGCCATAACGGGAAGTCGTTTAATGGTGCCAATTTCACAGACAATATTTCTCAGGAAACAGGCGGGACGCGCTATACGATTATGGACAATCCAGCCATTGTGACACGGGCGTGGCTCGTCGATGTTCCGCGTGGTCGCGGTGTCAGCGTCCTGAAGCGCGGGACACCGGTGGTTCCAGACGATCTGCTACACCTCCAAGATCAGGTCGAACCGGGCGATGCGTTAGTCATTCGGACAGGGCGTTACGCAACCGCGGTCGTCCGGCCTGATGATCCAGGTGCGCAAGACGACCACGGGAATTGGTCAGGACTGCATGTCGATTGCATTGATCTGATTGCCAAGTGGGACATTGCCACCGTGGCAACAGACAGTTCAGGCGATAACTTTCCGAGCACAACACCGGAATGTTCGGTGCCGATACACATTCTGACAGAAGCCTATCTGGGGCTGCCGCTTATTCACCATTTGTTTCTGGAAGAGATTGCCGGCCACCTCGCCGAGCGTTCACACAAAGATTTTATGCTGACGGTTGCCCCGCTCCGCATTGTCGGCGGAACAGGCTCACCCGTCAGTCCGGTCGGGATTATTTAGATCAACGACATGGCCCATCTTCCTGGACAGGTGTCCCCGGAACTCGGGGGCGTTGATCGACATGAAGGCCATGCTCGCTCCTTTTTTCGCGGCGGGTGCGGACCGGCCTAGGCTTGGGCTCCGGCCTTGGCGTCCTCGCGCATGGCCTCTTGCAGCTTGTCGAGCCCCGCCTGGGTCGTCACGTCACACTCGACCAGGCCCCGGGGCAGGTCGAACAGCACCACGTGTGACGCCTTGTGGTTGCTGAAGATCTCGAACGTGGTACAGCCCTCGGGACCGGCGATATGCGGTCCATACACCTTGTTGGGCTCGCTGACCATGATGTCGCCGACCCCAAGCATGCGCTCGCCCACATCGAGCGTACCCCGGACCACGATCTCAAAGCGGTAGCAGTCGTGACCGTGGCGGGGCAGCACGCAGCCCGGTCCCATGCGTAGAGCCACCACTGTTGCCGGGTTGTCTTTCATCTCACCCAGCGGAAAATAGGCCAGACCGGTCACCCCGCCCTGGATGGCGTGGCGCATATTGTCGGGACACAGCTCCCACAGTTCGGCATCGTCTAATGACAGAAAAGGCATGCTACTTCCCTCCTTCTTGCACGCGCCCGGACGACGCCGGGCTTCCCTCTTCATATTGGGGAAAGGGTTTTGTGTCAAAGGCCAAAATGCTACGAAGGGGGCAGGAGGACAGCTATGCCATTTACCGGAGGCTGCGCGTGTGGCGCGATTCGTTACGAGTGTAGTGCCGAGCCCCTGTTCATGGGCAATTGCCACTGCCGGGAGTGTCAGTGGGTGAGCGGCGGCGGGCACACCTCGAGCCTGATGGTCCCGGCCGCTGCCGTTACCATCAGCGGCGAGGTCAAGTACCATGAACGCAAGGGCGACAGCGGCAACACGGTCCGCAAGGGCTTTTGCCCCGAGTGCGGCACCCCGCTGTTCAGCCGACCGGCCATCCTGGCCGACAAAATGGGTATCCGGGTGGGTACTTTAGACGACTCCAGCTGGTTTCGGCCGGGCGCCAACATCTGGACCTCCAGTGCCCAGCCCTGGGATGTGCTCGACCCCGACCTGCCGGCCTACCCCAAGATGCCGCCCCTGCCCGGCAGCGAATAGGCCGCAACAACTCCGGCGCAAAGGAAAGGAGAACGCTGACTTCTTCGGTAGTCATCAGCGTTTCCCTTGAGCCTATGGCCAAGCGTCCCTACGATCCCTACTACCGCAACTTTCCGTCTACCGTCCTGCCGGCCCGCACGCCGTTCACCCGTTCGGGCCGCGGCGACGCCGGCTATGTGTTCTTCTACCTGACCCACCGCAAACCCAACTGGAGTCTGCTGCTGGACAAGGCGCGGCTGGAGTATATCTACGCCGAAGCCCAGGAGCGCATTCCCAAGGACTTTACCCAGTTCCTGCTGCTCGAAAAGGTGTACAGCACGCCCAAGCCCGCCCAGCGCTCGGCCCTGTCACGACCCGCCCCACCCGCCCCGTCGGTCGCAAAACCGGACGGTTCGTCCACCCTGCTCGTCCTGCGCGAGCCCGACCCGGTGTTCACCGAGCAGGGCGACCTGGTGTCCTACCATCTCCACCAGGGCGAAGCCATCGCCGCCGCCGACACCTACGCCCGGCTCAACCAGCGCCGCGCCATCGTCGGTCTGCTGGTGTGGGACGAGCGCTGGTATTAGCGGAGCCCTCGATTTTTTGGAATCCCGAATTTCGGTTCTCTCTTATCCGGGTGATATTGCGCTGTCTCAACTGACCGTCGGCTGGCGAACCGACCGGACCGTGAGCCGCAAGCCTTCGTGCGCCTGAAGGCAGCGGATGATCTCGAACAGGTTCCGGGCTTGCGGATTACCGTTCGGGCCAAACATGCGCATCAGGCTCTTGGGCGACTTGTCAGTCAATCCGCCGAGCGCCTCAAACCCGATAGTCGCATTGATATAGTCGCGCAGTACCGCCTTACCGGTCTCCACATCGCCCGAAAGCAGGCACTCGACCCCTTCCTTGAGCAGTGCCTCGCGGAAGGCCGGGTCGCGCCCGATACGCGCCTGAATCGTCTCCTTGAAGTGTCGTGTCAGGGACATGCCTAGGTCTCCCGTCGTTTGCGCCGTTTATATTCCCGCCAGAGGTCGCGGGCAGTCTCGATATCCTGTTGTTGATGCCTCTTGGTCCCACCGCAGAGGAGAATGATCCAGGTATCGCCATCCTTGCCGAAATAGACTCGATAGCCAGGGCCGAAGTCTATCCGGTGTTCGAGCACGCCGGCACCTACGCTCTTGACACCGGAGAGGTTTCCTTGCTCCATCCGGACCAGTGCTGTCGCCACCTTGGCCGCAGCTTGAGCGTTAAGCCGATTGAACCATCTGGCGTACGGGCTACGGCCTTTGGCATCGACATATTCCCTGATTTCGATCATCGCTATCGCTATAAAGTAACTTACACGTTACTAACCCTATTCATCAAGTCCCAACGGCAAGAAAGAGGAGTGGAATCCGAGGACCGAGGTGATCCAGACCACCTTCCGCTCTTGTTACATGAGATTCGTATGCTCTCCTTCAAAATCACGCAAAATCACGACGGCTGGCTCGTCTTCTGGCGTGATCCTGACTAAAGAGGCGATGATGCGGCTCAGGGTGAAGAAGGGCGATACGCTCTCTCTGATCGAGGCCCCGGATGGCAGCTATCGACTCACGCCTTACGATCCCGAATTTGCGCGGCAGATGGCGCTCGCCGAAGACATCATGCACGACGGCCGCGAGGTACTGCGAGCCTCGGCGAGAGGAAGGTTTGCGCTTGCTCATACAAACCCGGGCGCAAGGGCAACTCCGGCGGTTGCGCGGAAAGTTGCGGTGGGAGGGCTCGCTCGACGAAATGCGGCGCGACCGATGATCGTTGTCGATTCTTCCGTTCTGGAAACCCTGTAAGCACCAGAGACCGGTATCACAACCGAGCAATGGGGATCGTTTTCAGATGGGCTTCAACGGTCCGTACGACTTCGGCAGCCAGCGGAAGGTTCGCCTTGTGGGTGCGCCAGTGCTGGTGAAACAACGTAACGGTTTCACAGGCAGTATCGAGCACGAGCCTTTCCGGCAGTCGGGCCTTGGCGGCAAGATGCGACAGCTCGTCCTCTGAAAATTCAGAGAAACGCTTGGTCCGGCTGAAATTGAGGGCGGCCTTACCATCCGGGATATAGGCGATCGTGGAAACGAAATCATAGGCTGGCGCCAAGGCGGCATGCCGCCGGTCCGGGTAGATCAACGACCAGTTCTTCAAATGCATGTCGGCATTGCCGATCAGCGTGTTGAAGGTCAGCCTGCGGATAAACTCGGCAATGTCCGCTTCGCCGCCCTCAGCGCCAATGACTCTGCCAATGCTGCGCATGCTGGCGTTCTTGTATTTTGCCTCGGGGTAGACCCCGAATATCTGTGCGAAATCTTCGACGTGAACGACCTCTCCGCCCGGCAACCGGTCGAAGCGCTCGATCACGAGCGCCTGCCCTTCAAGAGTGCCGATACCATCCGGTAGATTTCGGATGGCACCAATATCGATGAGCCGGAGGGCCGGTACGTCCATACCGACAAGCCGGGCCAGCGTCATCATCGAGAATTCGTTCTCGGGCACGCCCGCAAATCCGCGCGAGGGCAGCTTCACGATCCACGAGCCGCCAGCGCCTCCGGCCGGAATGGTGAGCCCACCGGCAGCCTCGGTGATGGCCGAGAATTTGAGTTGCACGCCGGCCAATGAAAAGCGCAGAGCATCGCCGCGGTGATCGTCATCACGATCATCATCGGCGGTCCTGTGATCATCAGGCGACCATGCTTCGCCATCGGCCGGCCTGATTGTGATCGCACCCGGCAGGTCCCTGCCCAGCACCCAGAGCAGGAAAAACTCGCGCACAGGACTCACCCCGGCCCGTTCAGCCAGATAGGTGCGCAGGTGCCCTTCGGGCAGCAAATTCGAGAAGAACGGGTGAACCCGTGTCTGGGTGGGCCTGAAGGCGGTGATCAATTCACCAAGCTGGTCCTTAAAACCCAGCCCGAGCACCGGCCGATTGTCGTCGGCGCTGTAGTCATCGTTGAAGGCAAAGAGCGTCCGGTCACCTCCAACGCGGGTGAGCGTGCCGACCGGCTCATCGTAAAGCAGGACATCGAGGACGTTGACGTTAGCCATGATCGTCCTCTTCCAGGCTATAGGCCGGGCGCACGGACTCCGTCGATGCGCGGGCTGCGGCGCCCCTTGCAATCAGCTGGACCGCCGAGACGGACTTGCGGGGCACGAGCATCAACTCCAGATCAAGAATGCGAGCGAGCGCGACCAAGCTCGAGATTCTGAGATCGACCGCACCGTTCTCGATCTTCGAGATATGGCCCTGCGGCACGCCCGACTTGGCGCTCAGCTCACGCTGGCTGAGACCCTTGGCTCTGCGAGCGGTCCGCAGCGTAGCGACGATATCCTCGGTCGCATAGCTCATTTTATACTCTATTCTATATCAAAAATTAAATAAGATACTCTTTTACATATCATTCTTGAGTTTTGTTTCAAGAGCGAGCACGAACGACCCCGATCCCGCTGCTAGCGAACCGACCGGACCGTGAACCGTCAGCCTTCATGCGCCTGAAGGCAGCGGATGATCTCGAACAGGTTCCGGGCTTGCGGATTGCCGTTCGGGCCGAACATACGCATCAGACTCTTGGGCGACTTGTCGGTCAACCCGCCAAGCGCCTCACATAGGGCTTTGCTCCCATCGGGGAACACCTGGGTCTGGAAACCCTCTAAAAAATAGAGCCTGGATGAAACGGAGTAGAATCCGGGGACCGAGTTGGGGAGGGGTTGTTCAGACACGCCAGATATTGCCTGGCCGTACACAGCCTGATAGGAAAATACAACTTTCCAACTTCTATTGTGAGGTTTACAATGCCGCTGGTCACCGTGAAGCCGAAATTCCAGGTCACCATTCCCGCCAAGCTGCGACAACAGATTAATCTGCGCGAAGGCGACCTGATGGAGGCCACCGTCGTCGAAGATGGCATCCTCCTACGGCCCAAGGAGGTGGTGGACCGCACTGTTGCCGCCGACCGTATTGCGTCCATCCTCGCGCATACCGAGCCCTCGCCCCAAGACGCCGACCGTTCCGAGGACGAGATCATGCAAGATACCCTCGCCGATATAGCAAAGGCCCGCAGAGAGCGTCGTAAGCGCAAGGCATGAGGTCGTCATCGACTGCAACGTCCTCGTCTCGGCGGCACGGTCTGGAGGCGTTTGCGGCAGGGTCATTGTCGAGGCGGTGCGTCGTCACGAGGTCGTGCTGTCAGACCCCATCGTCGATGAGTATGGGATGGTCGCCGGGCGACTCGGCCACGCCCCCTACCGTAACAGCCTGCGGGCTCTTATCAGGCAACTTGAACAAGTCGCCATCGTTGTCGAGCCGGCAGAGGTGGTATTCGGTCTCAGAGACCCGGATGATGAAGTCTATCTGGCAACTGCGATGGCCGGCGACGCCGTTCTGATTACCGGCAACAGGCGAGATTTCACGGAACCACAATACGGACCGGTCAAAGTCTTCTCTCCACGCGATTTCCTCAATCGAATGACGCGGGGCTGATGGTGAGAAATGGAGCCTGGCTGGAACGGCGTGGAATCCAGAGACCGACCATGCCTATGGGATTGGGGCGTCAGGCGGAATCCCGGATTCCGTGATCTCCAGGTCATGAGTCTGACGCTCAAAGAGTCAAGCTGGAGCATTGCCAGTGATGCCAGAGTTAGCTGAGGCTGCTTCCGGTCGCGGAGAACTGAGTTGGTCCAGGAGGTCTTGGGCGGCGGCTTCTCCGCTGCGCACACAGTCGGCGATACCGACCCCGCGGTAGGCGCTGCCGGCCAGGGCCAGACCGGGGTGAGCTGCCACCCGCTGCTCAATGGCCGCCACCCGCCCCAGATGGCCGACCAGATACTGCGGCATGGAATGCGGATAGCGGGCGATCAGGCTGAAGAGCGGAGCCGCCTCAATGCCTAGCAGGGCGGCAAACTCCCGGCGAACCGCGCCCTCCATCTCGTCATCGTCCAGCTCAAACAGCTCGGCCTGCAAGGCTCCGCCGACAAAGGCGCGCAGCAAGACCTGGCCGTCCGGGGCCCGCCCGGGGTATTTCACGCTGGAGAAGGTGCCCGCAATAATCGCACGATTCTCGATGCGCGGCACAACAAAACCAAAGCCGTTCAGGGCGTGCGGAACGTCCTGGCGGCGATAGGCCAGACTAACGGTGGCGGCCGAGCTGTAGCTCATGGCCGCCAAGCGCTCGGCCAGGTCGGCGTCGCACGCGCGCAGCATCCGAGCCGTCTGAAAAGCGGGCGTGGCCAGGATCACTCCGTCGGCCTGGAGACGGCCGCCGTCCCGGCGCTCGATCTGCCAGGTCGCGTCGTGGAACTGCACCGAGCGCACCGCGCTGCCGTAACGCATCGTGCCGAGCGACAGGCGTCCCACAAGCGTATCGACCAGCTGCTGCATCCCGTTTCTGAGGCTCACAAACAGACTCCAACGCGCCCCGCTGGCTCCCTTGGCGTCTTGGGTGTTGCGCCCGGCCCGCCACAGACCATAGATCAGGCTGCGCCGTTCGCGCTCCATCTGGAGAAAACGCGGCATGGTGGCCGCCAGGCTCAGCTCGGCCGGGTCGGCCGTGTAGATCCCGCCAATCAGGGGTTGGGCGACCCGCTCCAGGGCTTCGCGACCGAGCCGCCGCCGGACAAAAGAGCCGAGGCTCTCATCGTCCTGCTGGGGTCCGCGCGGCAGGACCAGATCCAGGCCCATCCGCAGCTTTCCCGGCCAGGAAAAGAGGCGGGAACGCACGAGTGAGCCCAAACGGGTCGGGGCCAGCAGCATGAAGCCTTCGGGCAAAGGCTCCAGCCGCCCTTGGCGCACCACAAAGGTGGTCCGAAACTGGTCCTGGGTGCCGATCAGTTCGTCTTCCAAGCCCAGGCGACGGCACAGGGCCAAGGCCCACGGCTTTTCGGAGATAAAGGAATCGGGGCCGTACTCGAGTACGAAGCCGTCGCGCTGCTCCGTGCCAATCGTCCCGCCCACACGGTCACTGGCTTCGAGTACGGTGCAGCGCAACGGGACTTCGCGCTCCCGGCTCAACTCCTCAAGACGGTGGGCCGCAGCCAGCCCGGCAATACCCCCACCGATGATTGCGATGTGTGCCGGAGCAGATGCCATGTTCATGCCCTTTCCCACTCCTGCCGCACGAGCGCCGCCAGCATTTGAATGAACGCGGGATGAGCGTTTACCGTGCTGGCGCGGTGCATGCTCAGGCCCAGCCCCTCGGCAATCTGCCTGGCCTCGGTATCGAGATCGTACAGCACTTCCATGTGATCGCACACAAATCCGATGGGGCACACAACACACTCGCGCGCGCCCTCGGCCGCCAGCTGTCGCACCACCGCGCCGATATCCGGATCCAGCCACGGCGTGCGCGGATCGCCGCTGCGGCTCTGGTAGGCCACCCGCCAAGCCGCGTGGCCCAGCCTGTCGGCCACCAGGCGGGCGCCAGTTTCGATTTGGGTCACGTATCGGGCGGTGCTCGGCAGCGCGCTGGGCACGCTGTGGGCGGTAAAAACGAGCGGCGTGGCCGGACGTCGGTTCTGGGGTATAGGGGCAAAGGCCCGTTGGGTGAGGTCGCTGAGCGCGTCGATGAACAGCGGATGCTCGTGCCAGCCGGGCAAATAGGTCACGCTAGGCGCCCGACCGCCGAGCCGTTCCTGGGCGGCCGCAACATCGTGCTGGTAGCGCTGCCAGCCGGCCTCGCTGTGTTGGGCGGACATGATGACGCCCAGGGCCCGGCCTACCCCGTCGGCCGCCATGCGATCCAGAGTGTCGTGGATATACGGATGCCAGTTGCGCATGCCGACATACACCGGCAGATCCAGTCCGTCGTCGGCCAGCGCCGTGCGCAGGGCGTCGGCCTGACGCAGGGTGATGGCCTTGAGCGGCGAGCGGCCGTTGAACAGCGCGTAGTGGGCCACGACCGCTTCGAGCCGCTGGGGGGGGACGGGGCGGCCGCGCAACACATTGGCCAGAAAGGGACGTACCTCGTCCATGTTTTCCGGGCCGCCAAAGGCGAGCAGCAGGATCGCGTCAAAAGGCATGGGGATAAGACACGGGCTCAGGCGTGACTGGGAGCAGGCGAGCATTCATCGGGCCGACATTTCGTGCACCAGCTCGACCAGGGCAATCACCTGCTCGACCGGCGTGTGGGGCAGAATGCCGTGGCCGAGGTTGAACACGTGGCCCGGACGACCGGCCGCCGCGTCCAGCACCCGCGCGGTCCGGTCGCGCAGGATATCGAGCGGGGCAAACAGGCTGATCGGATCCAGGTTGCCCTGCACGGCTCGGTCAAAGCCGATCCGCGGCCAGGCTGCGTCGAGGTCGGTCCGCCAGTCCACCCCGATCACGTCTCCGCCAGCCTCGGCCAGCAGCTCCAGCAGGCCGGCCGTGTTGGTGCCAAAGTGGATGACCGGCACCCCCGGAGCCAGACCGCCTATCAAAGCCTGCATGTGGGGCAGGATGAAGCTGCGGTAGTCGGCGGGCGACAGACAGCCGATCCACGAGTCAAACAGCTGAACAGCCTGCGCTCCGGCCGCAATCTGGCCGTTCAGATAGTCGGTCGTGACTTGGACAAGATAGGCCATCAGCGCCCGCCAGGCGCCAGGGTCGGCGTACATCAGGCGCTTGGTCTCGATATAGTGGCGCGAGCCACCGCCCTCAATCAGATACGAGGCCACGGTGAAGGGAGCGCCGGCAAAGCCGATCAGGGCAATCTCCTGGGGCAAAGCGGTCCGAGCCCGGCGGACCGCCTCAAACACAAATTCCAGGGCCGGGGCAGCGGGCTGGGCGTGCAGCCGATCAATGTCGCGGCCCGAACGCAGCGGCCGGTGGATGACCGGCCCGTCGCCCTGAGAGAACTCCAGGCCGACCCCCATCGGCTCCACAATCAGCAGAATATCGGCAAAGATAATGGCCGCATCAACGCCCAGCCGCTCAACCGCCTCGACCGTCACCTGGGCGGCCAGCTCGGGCGTTTTGCACAGCTCAAGAAACGAGACCTTGTCTCGCACAGCCCGGTACTCGGGCATATAGCGCCCGGCCTGACGCATCAGCCACACCGGCGTGTAGGGGGTTGGTTGGCGGCGGCAGGCCTGGAGAAAAACGGGCTCTTTCATTGCTCGGCATCCTACCATAGGATGCCGGCTAAAACAGGAGGCAAGCCATGTCTGAGCTTTTGACCCACCACACGAAAATGATCAACGGCTTTCGCATGCATTACGTCACGGCCGGCTCCGGCTATCCGCTGGTGTTTGTCCACGGCTGGCCGCAGAGCTGGTACGAGTGGCGCAAAATCATGCCGGCCCTGGCCGAGCGTTTTACCGTTATAGCCCCGGATCTGCGCGGGCTGGGGGATTCCGGTCGGCCGCTGACCGGCTATGACAAGCGTACCCTGGCCTCCGACGTGCACGCCCTGGTGCAGTCTCTGGGTTATGACAAGATCGGCCTGACCGGCCACGACTGGGGCGGGGCGGTAGCCTACTATCTGGCCTACGATCACCCCGAAATGGTCGAGCGGTTGATGATTCTGGATATGATACCGGGCCTGGGCCGTACCGGCGACAAAATGGACCTGCAGCTCGCCCAGCGCTTCTGGCACGTGTTTTTTCACGCCGGCATTCCCGACCTGGCCGAACGGCTGGTCAGCACCAATGTCCGGGCCTATCTGAGCCATTTCTATACCTCGCCGGACTACAACTACAGTCCGACGGTCTTCAGCAAGGAAGACATTGACGAGTATGTCCGGGTCTACTCGGCGCCTGGAGCCCTGCGCGCCGGCTTTCAGTATTACGCTACCGGCTTGAACCAGGATTTGGACAACCTCAAGAGCTGTACCGAGAAACTCACGATGCCGATCCTGGCCTGGGGCGGAGAACGCTTCATGGCCGATATCGTGTCGGTCTGGCAGGGCGTAGCCGAGAACGTGCAGGGCGGCGCGGTGCCCGAGTGTGGCCATTTTATCGCCGAAGAGCAGCCCGCGTTTGTCATTCAGCAGGCGACCGGGTTTTTCGAGCCGCTGCGCAGCCGCGCCTAGCCCTATCACGCTCCGGGAGTAGTCCCCATGGCCTGGTTGTCCGTGTTCATCGCCGGTGTGTTTGAGACGGTGTGGGCGATTGGCATGAAATACTCGGACGGCTTCAGCCGCCTGTGGCCGAGTGTGCTGACCATAGGCGCGATGCTGATCAGCTTTGGGCTGTTGTCCTACGCGCTGAAGACCCTGCCGGTCGGCACGACCTACGCAGTGTGGACCGGCATCGGGGCGGCCGGCACGGCGCTGCTGGGCATGCTGCTGTTTGGCGAATCGCGCGACGCCGCGCGGCTCGTGTGCATCGGGCTGATTATCGCCGGCATTCTCGGTCTGCGGCTGGTGGAGCAGCCCTGAGGCCCGTGTCGGCCCGGATAAACACAACAGACAACCCCAGAGCAGCTCGACCACAGCGCGGCCGTGTCAACACGAAAGATACCCTATGAAATTCGGACTCCACTACCAACTCCCCCACGCGCCGCACGAAACTGCGGTCGAACGCTACCGCACCTCTCTGGACCAAGCCGTGTATGGCGAGACGCTCGGCTTCGAGTCGGTCTGGCCGGTCGAGCAGCATTTCAACGCCGAATTCTCCCTGCTGCCGTCCCCGCTGCTGTGGCTGGCCGCGCTGTCGGAACGCACCCGGACCATACGGCTCGGCATCGGGATCATCCTGCTGCCGCTGTCGCATCCGGTCCGGGTAGCCGAGGAAGTCGCCACCCTGGATACGCTCAGCAACGGCCGGGTGGAATTCGGCATCGGCAGAGGGGTGTTCCCGTCCCACTTTGCCGGCTTCGGCATCCCTCAGGAAGAGAGCCGGGAGCGGCTATTGGAGGGCCTGGAGTTGATTTTGCGAGCCTGGACCCAAGAGCGCTTCTCGTACAACGGCCGCTTTTTTCAGGTCGAAGACCTGTCCGTGGTGCCCAAGCCGGTCCAGCAGCCGCATCCGGCCGTTCATGTGGCGGCCAATACGGCCGAAACCTACGAGCTGATGGGGCGCCTGGGCTACTCCATTCTGTCGGCCTCACAGGTCAATACCTTTGCCAAGCTGCGCGAACTGATTCCCCTCTACCGCCGGGCCTACCGCGAGGCTGGACATCAGGGCTCAGACCGGGAGACCCTGACCCTGCTGTCGCCGGTCTTCGTCGGGGAGAGTCCGGCCCAGATTCGGGACACCGTCGAGCCGAGCATCATGCGCTTCATTCAGTCGGTCATCAACGCTTTTCCGCCGATTCAGGACGACGGCTCGGACAGGAACCGGCTGCTACAAGAAGCGGCCGACCGCCTGCGCCGGACCACCTTCGAGCAGGTGTGCGAGGCCATGGCGGTGTACGACACGCCCGAAGCGTGCGTAGAGCGTCTCAAGAGCCTGGAAGAAGAGTTTGGCATGGGTCGGATGCTGTGCTGGTTCAATACCGGCGGCCTGATCCCCCACGAGCAGGTCAAGCGCAGCATGCAGTTGTTTGCCGACAAAGTCATGCCGCATTTCTCATGAACTTCATCCGCTCGACCCGCTCCGTCACCCCAGCACCCTTGACCGAGCGCGGATTCAACGGGAAGATCAGTAGGAGCGTTATTTAACTTTCGCTATAATTTCGCCTATAATTCGCCGGTGGAGGAGGATGTATGAAACAGTCGGCGGTGGCAGAGCGGATTCTCCCGGCAGACTTGGGCCAACAGGCCGAACAACGCTATCTGAACTACGCCCTGAGCGTCATCACCTCCCGGGCGCTGCCCGACGTGCGCGACGGGCTGAAACCCGTCCAGCGCCGGCTGCTGTACGCCATGTTCCAGAACCTGCGCCTGGGCGGCAACGCCCGGCCGCGCAAATCGGCGGCGGTGGTCGGTGAGGTGCTGGGCAAATATCATCCCCACGGCGATCAGGCCGCGTATGACGCCATGGTCCGCCTGGCCCAGCCCTTCTCCATGCGCTACCCGCTGGTCCACGGCGAGGGCAATTTCGGCTCGCTGGACGGCGATAACGCCGCCGCCATGCGCTACACCGAGGCCAAGCTGGCGCCCCTGGCCGAAGAGCTGTTCCGGGATCTGCGCGGCAACACGATTCCCTACCGTCCGAACTACGACGCCACGGTTGAGGAACCGGTCGTCCTGCCCGCAGCCATTCCCCAGCTGTTGCTGAACGGCGCCAGCGGCATCGCCGTCGGCATGGCGACCAATATCCCGCCGCATAATTTTCACGAGGTGGTGGGCGCCCTGCTGGCCATGCTGAAGGACCCGGACATCAGCACCGCGAGCCTGCTCCGCTCGATCAAAGGCCCGGACTTTCCGACCGGGGGGGAAATCCTGACCTCCAAATCCGAGCTGCGCCAGCTGTACGAAACCGGTCAGGGCACGCTCAAGCTGCGCGGCGAGTGGCAGGTCGAAGCGCTGCCGCGCGGCAAGCGCCAGGCGGTGATTACCTCCCTGCCCTACACCGTCAACAAAGCCCAGTTGGTCGAAAAGATCGCCGAGCTGGTGGTCGAGCGCAAAGTCCCCCAGATTGTCGATGTACGCGATGAATCCACCGACGATATCCGCATCGTGCTGGAACTCAAGGGCGACAGCTCCGAAGAGCTGGCCCTGGCCTATCTGTGTCGCCACACGCCGCTCCAGAGTTCGTATGCGGTCAACCTGACCTGTCTGGTCCCGACCGCCAACCCGTCGGTCGGCCAGCCGCTCAGGGCCAGCCTCAGAGACCTGTGTCGCCACTTTCTGGACTTCCGGCTCGAGGTCGTCACCAAACGCTTTGGCCACGAGCTGACCGAGCTGGAGACCCGCCTGCACATCCTGGCCGGTCTGGCCCTGATCGCCGACCGACTCGATGCGGTGATTCAGACCATCCGCGCCGCAGAGTCGCGCCAGGACGCCCGCCATAAACTCATGGCCGGTTTTGGGCTCGACGAGGCGCAGGCCGAGGCCATTCTCGACATCCGTCTGTATCAGCTGGCGCGGCTGGAAATCGACAAGATCCGTACCGAGCAGGCCGACAAGGAAAAGCGCGCCGGCGAGTTGCGCGAGCTGCTGGCCGACGAGACCAGACGCTGGGCCGTGATTGGTGACGAGCTGCGCGAGCTGAGCAAGCGCTACGGCAATAAACGGCGCACGCGGACCGGCGAAGAACTCAGCTACGACCCCGAAGCGTATATCGTCCACGAAGAAGCCACGGTCGTCCTCAGCCGCGACGGCTGGATCAAACGCGTGCGCGAACTCAAGGACCCGACCACCACCCGGCTGCGCGAGGGCGACGGCATCCAGGCGATTCTGAGCGGCACGACCCGCGACCGGCTGGCCCTGTTCACCAACAAGGGCGGCCTGTACGTGCTCAAAATTCACGACGTGCCAGCCTCGACCGGCTATGGCGAGCCGATCCAGACCGTGTTCCACTTTCAGGACCAGGAGCGGATCATCACCGCCCGCGTCGTCCGCGACGAGGCACCGCCCGAGCCAGCCAGCAACGGCTCGACGACCGCCAACGGCCAGGCTGAGCTGTTTGAGACATCGCCGACCGACACCGCCCCGACCGGCCCGGCCTACCTGCTGGCTACGGCCCGGGGACTGGGCTTTCGGTTTCGGCCCAATCTAGAAGAGACGACCCGCAACGGCCGCAAGATCGCCCGCCTGGCGACCGGAGACGAGGTCGTGTCCATCGAGCCGGTCCGCCATGCCAGAGCGGTATGCGCGACGCGGGGCGGGAAGCTGCTGGCCTTCCCGGCCGACGATGTTTCAGAGCTGTCCGGAGCCGGACGGGGGGTGATCCTGCTGCGGCTAGAGAAGGACGACCGTTTCATCGGCGCGGTCACCACGCCGCCGGGCGCCGGGGTGACGGTCTGCGGTCCCAACGACAGGCGCAGACAGCTGCGCCTCAAAGACATTCCGCTGGGCCAACGGGCCGGCAAGGGACAACGGGTGGTGAAACGGATGGCGCTGGTCGCCGTTCGCGGAGAGGCTGAGGAGGAAGGACATGGCAGCCCGGCATAGTTATACGGCCAAAGACATCACGGTTCTGGAGGGCTTGGAGCCGGTCCGCAAACGGCCCGGCATGTATATCGGCGGGGTTGACAGCACCGGCCTGCACCACCTGGTGTGGGAGCTGCTCGACAACGCCGTGGATGAGGCTATGAACGGCCATGCCAGCCGCATCGAGGTCAGGCTGCACGCGGACGGAGCGACGGTCACGGTCAGCGACAACGGCCGGGGCATCCCGGTTGACATCCATCCCAAGTTCAAGAAATCGGCCCTGGAACTCATCCTGACCACCCTGCACGCCGGGGGTAAGTTCGAGGGTCTGAACTATTCGCACTCGGGCGGTCTGCACGGGGTCGGCGCCTCGGTGGTCACCGCCCTGTCCGACCGTCTGGTCGCCCGCGTCAAGCGTGGCGGGGCCGAATGGCAGCAGACCTTTTCTCGGGGCCGGGCGACGGGCGAGCTGACCCAGCTCGGGTCTAACGGCGAGTCGCGCGGTAGCGGCACGACGATCAGCTTCCACCCCGACGCCGACATCTTTCCGTCGATTCGTTTCAGTCCCGAGCTGGTCGCCGAGCGGCTAGAGGCCAAGGCCTACCTGCACAAGGGCCTCAGCCTGGTCTTCCACAACGAGGTCAGCGGCAAGACCACGCGCTATCAGTACAAGGACGGGCTGCGGGCCTATCTGGCCACACTGTTGAGCACCGACAGCAAAAAAGCCGTCATCCCCGAGGTCTTTCACCTGGAGCGCACGGACGATCCACGGGTTGAGTGTGTCCTGACCTGGACCGAGTCGCCCGACGAGCGGCTGTTGACCTTTGTCAACGGGATTCCCACCCCGTTTGGCGGCACCCACGAAAACGGCCTCAAAGCCGGGATTGTGAAAGCCGTGCGGAACTATCTGAATGTGAACGACCTGCTGCCCAAAGGGCTCAGCCTGAATGCCGAGGATACCCGCGAGGGAGTGGTCGCCATTCTGAGCCTGTACTTGAAACAGCCCCAGTTTCAGGGCCAGACCAAGGAAAAGCTCGGCAACCCCGAGGTCAGCGCCCAGCTCGACGGCCTGATCCGCATCGGGCTTGAGAATTTTCTGCTGCACAACCGCAGCCAGGCCGAGGCGATTGCCCGGCGGGTGATGCTGGCCGTCCGCGCCCGGACCGCCTCACGCGCGGCCCTGGAAACCGTGCGCAGCAAGAGTTCGGTCTCCCACCGGCTCAATCTGCCGGGCAAACTGGCCGACTGCTCGTCGACCAACCCGGCGGTCAGCGAGCTGTTCATCGTCGAGGGCGACTCGGCCGGCGGCTCGGCCAAACAGGGCCGCGACCGTCGCACCCAGGCCATCCTGCCGCTACGCGGCAAGGTGCTCAACACCGAACAGGCCGCGCTCAAAAAAGTCCTGACCAACAAGGAGCTGGGCGATATCGTGTCGGCCCTGGGCTGTGGGGTCGGCAAAGCCTGCGATATCTCCAAGCTGCGCTACCACAAGATCTGTCTGCTGATGGACGCCGACTCGGACGGCAACCATATCTGTACCCTGCTGCTGACCTTCTTCTACCGTCATCTGCCGGAGCTGGTCCGACACGGCTATGTGTATATTGCCCAGCCGCCGCTGTATAAAATCGAAATCGCAAAGGAAGTCCTGTGGGCGGCCGACGAGGCCGACAAAGACCGCATTCTGGCCGGCAAGATGGACGATGATAACAACCCGCATACTCAGAAGAGATCATCGTCCACCTTGCAAAACGGCAACGCCCGACAAGCCTATGTTCAGCGTTTCAAGGGCCTGGGCGAGATGAACCCCGCCACCCTGAAAGAGACCACCCTTGATCCGCGCTCGCGGACCCTGTTGCAGGTGACCATAGAAGACGCCGAGCGGACCGACGCGGCCATTCAGACTCTGATGGGCAAAGAGGTCCAGCCCCGCTTTGCCTTCATCATGGACCGCGCCCCAAAGGTTGAGGAGGTTGATGTGTAACCATGGCCAAACGTCACCCCAGCCTGGTACCGCTGTCACGCGAGCATCATGTCGCCCTGCTGCTGGCCTTTCGTCTGGTCCACGGCCTGCCGCCCAGCCGGCAAGCGAATGACAGCCCCCAGGCTCAGGCCCGGGACACTGTCCGTTTTTTTCAGACCAAGCTGGTCACCCACTTTCGGGCCGAAGAGCAGGCCCTGTTTCCACTCATCCGCAAGACGCAGCCCCACGCCATTCCGTTGATTGACACGCTGCTGGCCGAACACGCGGACATGCGCGCCCGGGTCCACGCTCTTGAACAGGCCGACCCGTCCGAGCTGCCAGCCCAACTCACAGCCTTCGGCCAGCTTCTTGAACGCCACGTCCGCAGCGAAGAGCGCGAGCTGTTTCCCCTGTGTGAGGCGCGGCTGACCGCAGACGAGGCGGAGCGGCTGCGCGCCGCCATTGTCGGCTTCGTTGGTGAGGGCCGCTGAGGCGGACGTCTTCTTTCCCGGTCCGGACCCGTTGCATGATCGGCCCGAAGTTCGTAAGTTGTCCACGGCGTACAGGGATGGAATCACCGAGAACGCACCCGCCGTGCTGTCAGCATGGGCAACACCCGCACGAAGGAGGAAGGCTATGCAACTCTTGCACACCATGATCCGGGTCAACGACATGGACGAGTCAATCAAGTTCTACACCGAGTCCCTGGGCATGAAACTGCTGCGCAAAAAGGACTATCCGGGCGGCAAGTTCACCCTGGCCTTTGTCGGCTATGGCGATGAAAACGACAACTCGGTCATCGAGCTGACCCACAACTGGGACACCTCGAGCTATGACCAGGGCGACGCTTTTGGGCATCTGGCCATCGGCGTTGACGGGATTTATGAGAAGTGCGCCGAACTCAAGGACAAAGGCGTCAATGTCGTCCGCGACGCCGGGCCGATGATGCACGGCGGCGCGGTCATCGCCTTCATCGAAGATCCCAACGGCTACAAGATCGAACTCATCGAACTCAGCGGCGCCCGCGGCTGAGCCCGATTCCCCGCAAAGGAGCGTGTATGCCTCTCAATCCCGCCAAAGATTCGGTCGATCTGGGCATTGTCGTCAGCGACATCACCAAGAGCCTGGACTTTTACGAGGGTATGCTCGGCCTGGAGAAGAGCGAAGAACTGCCCACCCCGTTCGGTGCCCTGCACCGGCTCCACTTCGGCAAGAGCGACATCAAGCTGATTGACCCCAAAACCGTTCCGCCGGTTGGGACCATCGGTCTGGAGAAACAGCTCGGGTTTCGCTACATCACGTTTGTGATCAACGATATCAGTGCTCTGTGCGCCGAACTCAAGGACAAGGGCGTGGAGTTCGCCATTCCCGAGACCGAGTTTCGGCCCGGGGTGCGTATCGCCATGGTCAAGGACCCCGACGGCAATATCGTTGAGTTGGTCCAGCGCGGCTAACAGCCAGGGTGGCGCCCCGGTCGGACTGGGCGCGCCGCTGCGCTTACCACGAAAATTCCTTGCGGCGCAGGCTTAGGAGTACAGCCGCGCCCACCGACGCCCCGATTGCGATCACGGAGTACAGCACCGCGCCGATGACACTCCCGCTGCCCGACGGCGGGTTATTGCCCCAGTACAGGAACAGGTTGAGGACGACGTAGAGGGCGTAGGCGTGCGACATGCCGACGACGAAGCGCTTCATGTACCACAGGCCCAGGCCGTACACTACCAGATAGGCGCCAAAGGCGAGGCTCCAGATCAGGTTGTCCGTGCCCGTCAGACGGGTCCCGAACAGGACAAAGCCGGTCTGCTCGGACAGCTGAAACGGCTTGGAAAAATTCGAGATCGCCAACAGCCAAAAGCAAATCGCCAGTCCGCTCAAAATTCGGTCCCGCTGCGGCTCGGCCATAATCGTCCTCCTCGTGTCAGGGTGTGAGCCGGAACTCAACGACCGCGCCGCCGGCTCCGTACAGCGGCCCATAGGCGTGGACGGTTGCGCCGCTGAATTTCCCGCCCAGAGCGCCCAGCACCCAGGCGTAGTGCTTAAAGCCCATGTCGGCCCTGCCCTCGGCCACAAAATCGGGCATGGCTGCAGCCAGTCCAGCGACATCGCCGCGGGTCAGCAGATCCAGGATCTTCTTATTCCAGCGGTCGTAGCTGGGCGTGGCGAGTTTATCTTTGCGGATATCGATCGCGTTCCGAAAAAACGCGCCGGACAGATTACCGACCCCGACTACCGCAGTCCGCTTGCGCCCACGCCGGGCTTGGGCGGCGGCCAGCCGGCCCAGTTTTTGGGTCAGCCTGAAGTCATGGTACAGGTTGTTGGAGGCGATCAGCAGCGGCAGCCTGCCGTTTGGGTTCAGAAACCTGGCGGCCACAATCGTTCCGGTATCAATCGGAAAGCCGTCATAGTTGACCGCCTTGGACTTGACGCCAGCCTTGGTCGCCGCGCTGGCACACGCCCTGGCCAAGGCGGCATCGATCTTCAGGTCGTAGGCCAGCTCTCCGTACTCGTGCCAGTTTTCGTCAACATGGAGCCCGCGCAGCCGCGGCCGGGCCTGCCACAGCTGGTCAAGGACCGCAATCCACTGGGTGGAATAGACGAGCAGCACCTCGGGACGCGAGGCGGTCAGGGCCTGTTCGGCGGCGCGGTAGCCGGCGGCCAGCCGGGCCCACGGCGGGTTGTCCGGCTTGACGTATGGCAGGGGGGAACCGGGCACCAGAAAGGCGGAGACAATCGGCATGGCGTCGCTGTTCCCGTCCTCGACTCAAGCCCTGGCCGCACGCCGGGCGCGGGTCGGCGAGCCGGCCAGACCGGCCGCGACCAAATTCCACTCCATGACCGCGTTGCCCGTGCCGATGACCGTGCCGTAGCCGTGCAGCTGGCCCGGAATGTCCGGATAGCCCATGGCCGCGAACATCCAGGTAAAGCCCCCGGATTTGACCTCGGCAAAGGCCTCGTCAATGAACTGGGGCAGGAGGCGGAACACCTCGGCGGTCTTGCCCTGACGCAACAGCTCGATGATCCGCATGTCCCACTTATAGCCACTGTAGCTGTGCGGCCGTTCTTGAGACATATCCTCGGGCAGGGCGGGTTCCTGGTGGAAATGCCAGTGACACAGGGTGTTGGAGGCCAGCACAACCGCCCGGCGGCCGGTCTTCTCAACCGCCGCCCGGGTGGCCTTGCCCAGCCGGTCCATCTCTTCCAGGCCCTGTTCGGTTGACAGATAGTAGGGCGAGTTGTTGGCCGACAGGCCGACGATGGGAATGTCCCACTCGGGGCGTATCATGTGCAGGGTGGTGATGGTTCCGTAGTCGACCCGGAAGTTGGGGTTGCGCATCATCTTGGTGTACAGGCCCAGCCTGTCGCCCTCGGCGCAGCAGGCTTCGGCCAGCTCGACATCGACCTCAAGCGCAAACCGGTAACGAAAGATATTGGGAAAGATCGGATCGACCGATTTGCCGCTCAGCTGCGGCACGCCCAGAAAGTGATGGCCCTGCTGGGTCATCCAGTGCGGCGAGTGGACCAGCAACACGTCGGGTTTGAGCAGGGCAAGGCTGCGCCGCGCCCGTTCGTAGGCCCAGCGCAGTTGCTCCCAGCCCCCCTCGGCCTGCGGCTCGTTCTGGGGCGGATTTTCCGCGTACACCAGGTGGGGGGGATGGGGGGCCAGGAATCCGGCCAGGATGTGTCCCGACCGACCGTTTTTGTCGTGAGTCTTGCGTCGCACCTGTCCTCCCATCGACCTGAGCCGATACTAGCACGGACGATCCCGGCTCACCAGGCAATCCGTGGCTATGGCCCGCCTTTCAAAGCCCCGGGCCGGCTGGCAGCATGGGACGCCAAGGAGGACGTTCGCCATGCAACTGACCGCTCCCGACTATGTAATCCTGATTGTTGACGACCTCGACCGCGCGCTCGGCTTCTACACCCAGGTGTTGGGGCTGCGCCTGGGCCATCGCTCGGGCGACTATGCCCAGCTGGACACGGGCGCGACCCGGCTCGGCTTTTATACCCGGGCGGCCATGGACCGGACGCTGGGCTTCGGCCTGCGCAAACCTGCGGCCGATGCCGCCGGCTTCGAGCTCGGCTTCAAGGTCGCCGATGTTGACGCCGCCTATGCCGAACTGACCGAAAAAGGCGCGGCAACCGCCACCCCGCCGACAACCCGGCCGTGGGGACAGCGCACGGCCTATGTGCGCGATCCCGACGGGCACCTGATAGAGCTGGCCCAGGATCTGAAGCCGGATCTCAAGGATTAGGGCTGCGGCCCGTACTTCTGCTCGATAAAATCGTAGATCTGGTCCGGGGAGGTGCCCATCATGAACAGCGAGTGCGCGTCCAGCGCCTCATTCACGCAGTGGGGTCAACCGACCGCGTGGGTGTCGCTGAAGCAGTCCAACAGGTTGCGGTGACCCTGTGAGCTGTCGCAACCACAGTGGCAGTTGAGTTCGGCCAGCACCCCGGGCATGTCGGCCGCGACCTGGTAGGCCTGGCGGACCGTGCCGGTGAACATGGCCGGAGGCAGGGTCGGCGGCAGGTCAGCGGATTGGGCGGCAGACGGCGGCTCGGATGGCGTCGCCGGGGAGCGGTGGGGTGTCGATTCGGCCTGGCTCAGCGCAAGCGTCCCAAGTGTCAACAGACTAGCCGTTATCAGGTATTTCCACATAGGTCCTTTTTTATGGGTGAACGGCCAACACGTCAAACTCGGTCAGGACGCCGTAGTGGTCGGACGGCCACAGGCTGTGTCCGTTGGCGAGCCGGTGGGGCGTATTCAGGACGAGCCGACTCGACCGCACCCGATACCTGTCGTCCGGCCGCAGAAACACATAATCGACCCGCCACCGGGCGGTCGGCCGCTCCGCATACACCCACTGCCAGACCGTCAGCCCTGTGTCGCTGGGATTGGCCAGACGAAAGGTGTCAATCAGTCCGGTCTGGCCGGTCAGCCGGGCGAAGCCCTCAGACTGCGGCGTGGTGTTGAAATCTCCCATCAGGATGAGGGGCGAGGAGCGCGGACGGGCACGTAGCAGCTCGGCCACCCCGCTGGCCTGGCACGTCTTGGGCGAGATATGGGTCGAGCAGGCCTGGAGTGCTCCCCACGGCGTTTGCACATCGGCGCACAGCAGCACCCGCGGATCGGTCCAGCTGCCGCAGCGAGGCAGCTCATACACCTGCCAGTCGAGAATCGGATAGCGGCTGAGGATGGCCGGTCCCTCGGCAAAATTCATCAGTCTGGCCACCACGCGGTTGGCCCACGGACGACTGAACAAACGCGAGCTGGCCGGGCTGAAGACGTACTCATAGCCGAGCTGGGTGGCTAGACGCTGGGCGATATTGCCTCGCCCGCGGCCCTCGGAGGCTTCCTGCAGACCGATGATATCGGGCTTCAGGCTGCGCAGCTGCGCCGTCACCAGCTCCAGGCGGCGTTCGAGATCCTGGCCGTCGCCCCACAGCCCCGAGGAGACGCCGCCGTGGAGCAGATTGAAGCTCAGGCAGCTGAGCGTGGCGGACGAGGTGTGAGCGGCGGCTGGCAGCAAAGCGATCCATACGCCGAGCAGGACGGCGCAGCAGCGTGCGGAGCCGGAACACACGACCCCATCCCTCAGCAGCCGTCTCCCGGCCCGCTCACAGCACGCCCACATTCATCGGACGGCGCTGGGTGAAGGTGTACAGGGCGGCCGGTCGATGGGCGCCGTGGCGGGTTTTCGGCAGGGGTTTGAGCAGCCCCAGCGCCAGAATCTTGCGCCGGAAATTGCGCCGATCCAGCTTGTGGTTCAGGATCACCTCGTAGATGGCCTGGATTTCGCGCAGGGTGAACTCGTCGGGCAGCAGGCTGTAGACGATGTTCGTATAGCCCAGCTTGGCCTGCAGGCGTTTCAGCGCATAGGCGGCAATCGCGCTGTGGTCATAGGCCAGCTGCGGCAGGTCGTGGACCGGGAACCAGTCGATACCGGCGTACTTGTCACCCCGCTTCAGCCCGCGCTCGAAATGCGGCACCAGGGCAAAATAGGCCACCGCCACGGTGTGCCAAGCTGGATCACGCCGGGCATCACCAAAGGTGAACAGCTGTTCGAGGTACAGGTCACGGACCCCGGTCTTCTCGTACAGCTCGCGGTAGGCGGCCTCGTCGAGCGACTCGCCAAGCTCGACCAGGCCGCCCGGGAAGGCCCAGTGACCGGCAAACGGGCCGGTCTTGATATTGACCAGCAGGGTTTGCAGCCGGCCGTCGCTGATGGTGAACAGGACGGCGTCAACCGCCACCCGGGGGTAGGACGCCGGCGTCCGGTCCGCCCTGTCCTGCACGGAGGCCGGTCCGGCTATGCTGAGAGAAGGGATCGGCTTAGGCACTCAGCTCCAGCATCCGGTCAATCGCCCGTTCGGCGGCGACCCGAATATCCTCGTCGAGGGTGATCTCGTAGCGCTGCGCCCGCAGCGAGTCACGCACGCCGTCGAGGGTAATCATCTTCATGTAGTGACACAGCTGGCAGCTCTTGTAGAACTTCTTTTCAGGGATTTCGAGCAGCAGCCGGTCGGACAGGCCGCACTCGGTGACGATCAGAAACTCATCGGCCGGGCTGTCCTTGGCATAGCGGACCATGGCGCTGGTCGACAGGACGGCGTCGGCCAGCTGAATCACGTCTTCCCGACACTCGGGATGGACCAGGACCTTGACGTGGGGCAGATTGTCGCGCACCGACAGGATGTGCTCGGGGGTAATCTGATGGTGGACGTAACAGTTACCCTCCCACGACAGGATGGTCTTGGTGGTCTGGGTCTGCACATAGCGGGCCAGATTCTCGTCCGGCACAAACAGGACGTGCTCGGTGTCCAGGGACTCGACGATCTGCACCGCGTTGGACGAGGTGCAGCACGCGTCGCACTCGGCCTTCACGTCGGCGGTGGTATTGACGTAACAGATGGTTTGCAGGTCGGG
>JAGWBB010000038.1:24226-30749 GCA_021296095.1 Desulfurellaceae bacterium
ATCCACTCGGCATACTCGGCACACGCCTCGGGCGTGTAGCCGCTGTCGAGCTGCGATAGGTGGTCGTACAGTTCTTGCGGGGTCTTTTCCCCGCCGTAGATCGGGTGCATAGTCCCTCCCCAGGAGTTTGCGTAAAGTTGACGCATACTATGGCCGCAGAACGACCCTGTGTCAAGAGATCGTCCGCACCTGTGAGAAGGGCTGCCCGGAAGCGGTCGCCCGCCGAGCTTCAGACCCGCCCTACACCGCCCGCTTGCCGGCGTGCGACGAGGTGATCGTGAGTTCGTACTCGTCCGGCCCCAGCACGGTGAACCAGCGGTGGACCGTACCGGTTTCGATCTCGGAGGGCTTGAAGCCGGCCTCGGCGTACTGGCGGCGGGTCGCGAGCACATCGTCCACCATGAGGTCAAAGGGTGCCTTGGTGCGGCTGGGAATGGGGTCCTCTGCCACACGCAGCACCAGGTGGGTGCCGCCCCGCAGCTCCAGCACGCAGAAGGTCGGCGTCTGATGAATCATACGCATGCCCAGGCTGACAAAATACGCGCTGGCCTGGGGCACGTCGGTCACCCGCAGGCTGACGTGACCAATCGCCACCGGGGGTCGAGCATCGTTTTCCATGGTCGTCTCCTTTGCAGAGAATGCCTATGCAGGCGGATATATCCGCACTGCCTCTCCAGGCCGGATTTCGGCCATCAATCGCTCGATTTCGGGCACCAGCGCCACCAAATCATCGAGCGTCTTGCTGGGGGCACGCAAGATTGCAACGGCTATATCGAACTGTTGGGGTGGTTGTTGGTCCGGAAGGTGGTTGTCCATCGTTACAAGAACATCGAAATATTCTTGGGCGGCACGTAGCAAAGCACCGTTCTTGAGACCTTTCCAGCCACGATACTCTACCGTTTCGACCTCAACTTCAGGTTGGAAGTAAAGCCTGAGTCGGATCGGAATATCCTCGTCAAGAAGCACTTGCATTCCGCGCTCTCAAGTAATCCAATCCTTGGCAAGAAAGATCGAGATAGGACTCCAGCTGCCAGCGCTCGACCGTGGGATAATCCTGGAGAAATTCCTCGATGGAGTGTCCCCCTTTGAGATAGCCCACCAGGTTGTCCACCGGGACTCGCGTGCCGCTGAACACCAGAGCACCGCTGTGGACTTCAGGGTCGCGTTGGACAACCTTCTCCAATGGAATTGTGTTCTGCCCTCCATTCGCCATCGTAGATGCTCCTTTCGTCCTCCGCTTCGTCGTAGTCTTCGGTAAAGGCGAGCGCAGTCTCCATCCAGCCTTCGGCAAGGAGGCGTCCCAACCCCCCTTTGGATGTCCGTAGCTCCTTGGCGTTGGGCAGTTCGGCGACCGGGCGGATGATGGCATCCTGCGAGTCTTCGAGACGACAGACGACGGACAAGTGCTCAAACGTGCTGTCGTTGACAAAGGTCAACAGGGCGGGCGAATGGGTGGTCGTGACGACCTGAAGGCCACGTTTCGCAGCTTGCTTTTCGATGAGTTCGAGCAAAAGCCACTGTCGTGCTGGGTGAATGCCGGTGTCAATCTCCTCGAAGAAATACAGGCCCGATGGGTTCTCGCCGAGCAGCACGGTGAGCATGGCGAGAAAGCGCAGCGTGCCGTCCGAGGCGCTATAGGCCGGCACCTTTCTGCCATTCGCCTCGCACAGCGTGAGATGGACACGGCCGCTGGGATCGACGGGAAACTCGAAGCCCGTCACATCCACCAGTTCCGTCAATTCAACTTCAAGGAGAAACGAGGAGTGCCCGAACCGGATAATCTCCTTCATCGCGCCACGGATCGTCTCCCATTCGATCTGACCGCCAACACCGTATTTCCCGCCCAGAATCTCCGCCAGGGTGTAGCCGCGTCCGATGCCACTCAGGAAGCGGAAGGCGTCGCGGATGTTGCTCTTGCCGCTGGCGTTGGCGCCCACGAGAATTGTGAACGGACCGACGCGCAAGGTCTCGTCGGCAAAATTCTTGAAGTTTTTCAGGCGAACGGATGTAATCATCGGACTTCCCTACACGCGTTCATGGCTCCGAAAGCTCTTGAGACGGACGGCGGGGAGTCGTTTGAGGCGCTGGCTGGTCGGATCGACTTCAATACCTACCGATCCCAAGGCGGTGACGCCGAGCAGTGGCTCCACGTTCGCTTCCCCGAACAGAATCGTCCCGCCGACAATCTCCCCCATGAATTCGATGTCTGCGGTCGCGATATCCATCTTGATCTCCCGCCCATCGGCCAGTTCATACACCCGCTGACCTTTGGGTTTGAGACCGATGGCTTCCAGGTGCGGTCTGGGGACGAGGGAATCGGCAGCACCGGTATCAACCAGAAAAAGTCCTTCCCAGCTTCTGTCCGGCTCGGCCGGGTTTCGGATGATCACGGTGACGTGTGTTGCACCCATTGCAATCTCCTTCAATCTCCGTAGACCATCAGACACAGGAACGCAATTCGGCGGTCAGCCTTGGGCGGCGTACAGGGCTTGGCCAAAAGCGACCCGCTCGGCCACCGATAGATTCCGGGGGGCGCGCCGTTCCACCGCCTCGATCAAGGGGCGCAGGCCGCGCCGGTTGGCGAGCTGGATGAGCAGGCCGGGCCGGGCGTTCAGCTCCAACACGCACGGGCCAAGGTCGGCATCGAGCACCACGTCAACGCCCAGATATTTGATGTCGGTGGCGTCGGCGCAACGGGTTGCCAGGCGCACCAGTTCCTTCCACTCGGGCACCCGGACTCCGCTCAGCCCCAGCCCGGTATCAGGGTGCTCGGTCACCCAGCGTCGTCTGGCCATGGCTCCGGTCGTCCGCCCACTGACCAGATCAATGCCAACCCCGAGTCCGCCGTTGTCCAGGTTGGCCCGACCCTCGGAGCGACGGGTTGCCAGGCGCAGCATGGCCATCAGGGGGATGCCCTGAAACACGAGGATCCGGATGTCGGGCAAGCCCTGGAAGCTGAGCCGGGCCAGCGTCGGGTGGGCTTGCAAGCGGCGCTCGACAAAGGCCTCGTCGTAGCGATGGTTGAGCGAGTAGACGCCGTTCAGGATATCGGACAGATGGTTCTCCAGGGTGCGCGGCCTGAGCGTCTGGCCCCCCAGGCTCAGAAAAGCCTCGGCCTCACGGCCGGCAACGACGATCACCCCGCCGCCACCCGTGCCCTGGGCAGGCTTGATCACAAAATCCGTCCAGTCGGCCGCATCCTGGACAAAGCGCCTGAGTTCGTGCGGGAAGCGGTACACCGCCAGGGTCTCGGCGACCGGAATGTCGCGCGCGCGCAGCAGGGTCTTGGTGTGCAGCTTGTGGATGGTGTCGTGGGCCAGGCGGCGCGGGTTGTAACGGGCGACCAGATCGCGGTCGCGCCGGTTCAGACCCAGGAACTGCCGGGACACGCGACGCAGCAGCGGCAACATGAGGCTCTATCTCTGGTCAGCGGCTGCGGCCTGGCGCAGCACGCGGGTAAAACGCACATATTCGATCAGCCGCATGCCGCGCCAGCAGCCGATCACCAGCTCCAGCCCGATGATCCCGACCAGCAGCTCGGGAAAGGCCAACAGCAGCGGCCTCAGATCGGTGTTCTCAATACAGCCGTACGACACGAGGGCTACCAGCAGGGTATTGGCGCTCAGCCGCAAGGCCTCCCGGGTGCCGCGCTCCAGCTGGGTATTGCTGAAATTCTCGATCATATTGGCGATAATGACCGTCGGAAAAATCCCGACCTGGAGCAGCGCCCCGATGCCCAGCCGCGCACCGACCAGGCTCAGTCCGGCCATGCTCAGCGCCACGACCGCAATCAGAATGGCCACCCGGGCGACCAGATGCAGGCGCAAGCCCTGCAGGGTCATCCGCAGGACGCCGCCGATACCGATGATGGTGCCGAAGATCAGCAGTCCCCAGCCCAGACCGGTGCTCAGAAAGGCCAGGGCGAGCAGCATAGGGGCAAAAAAGCCAAAGGTTTCCAAACCGATCAGGTTACGCCCGATAACCAGAAAAAAGGCGATGACGGGCAGGACCAGGATGGCGTTCAGGGCCGGCAGCGAGACCCCGGTCCCAATGGCGTAGTGCCACGCACCGACCACCCTGGTGCGCCACCAGCCCAACTCGCTGTCCTGGGACGGGACGTGAAAGAGGGAACGTGTCAACGGATTCATGGGCGTGGAGGACACGTTCCCTCTTTGGAGGCGTGTCAGACCGGCCAAGCTGGTCGCCCAGGCCGGGCCGGGGTCGGGTTGGTAGGGCAGCAGCGTTACCGAAACCGGGCCGAGCACCCGCTCGATCAGCGCCACAAAGACGTGGCCGACCGGTCGGGCCACGCCGCTGGCGATGACCAGCCGTGTGCCGGCCAAAAGGCGATCGTGATCTCTTTTGGATATCGTGTGGCTATCACGATTGCCTTTCAGGCTGAGCAGAGCGTACAGCCCGGCCGCGTCACGGGTACTGAGCAGGACCAGGTCGGCCTCGGCCAGGAGTGCCCGTTTGGCCTCGAACACGGCGTCCAGGCTGGCCTGGCGAGAGGCGCGCGAGCCAGCCTGGGTGCTGAAGACCGAGGCGTTGATCCCGGCTGCCCGGGCTCGGTCCAACAGCAGCTGGAGTTGGTGGTCCGACAGCTGGCCGCCATGAATCAGCACTGCCGAGGCCCGGGAACGGTCAACAGTGGCACTGGCCGCCCAGAAATGCTCGTGGCTCTCGGTATCATCCGGTCGGGGCGTGGCGTCGATGTCCAGGGCGGCACTCGGGCTAAGGCGTCGAATGACGAAGCTATAGTCCACCGACACCTGACGGGTGTGGCCCAACAGCGGCAGATCGTTGCGATACAGCGCCAGATAGGTATTCGGCAACCAGCCCAAATAGCCGCCGGCCGGGTCCAGCGGGACCCAGCTGCGGCCGACAAAGGCCTCGGCCCAATACATCGTCGTGCGCGTCCGCCTGAGAAGAGGAAACGTATCAACCGGTTCATGGGGTGTGGAGGACACGTTTCCTCTTTCATCGCCAAGCCGGATTCCACCGACCATCCGGGCCGGAATGCCGACCGCCCGCAGCACGGCCACCAGCGCGCGCGCCTTGCCCGCCCGGCCGCCCCGTTCGGCGCTCAGCACGGCCAAGGCGTCGCTGGCCGTGTCGCCGGGGCGTGCAGCGGCAAAGCCGGCGACGTAGCCGTACAGGGCCTCCAGTGCCCGGTCGAGACGCCCGGCGTGCTGGACGGCCTGCCAGGCCCGCTGCTGAATCTGGGGCATGTCGCTCTGGATCATCTCAGACGCGGCCAGATAGGGCAGCGCCTCGGCGGCGACCGTCTGAAACGGAAACGCGTGTTGGGGCAGCGCGGTCCGCACCTCGGCGATCTGGACGGTATAGGCGTAGCGAATCCGGCGCGGTGCGGGCGGCGTGTCCGCGACCCGCCAATGCCCCCACAGATTGACCGCGTCGGTCTCCTCCCAGTAGCGGACGCCGGGCGTGTAGGTCCGTCGCGAGACAATGCTCTGCCGGCCGTCAGACAGCGGCAGCAGCATGCTGATATGGGTGCCCGGCCGCACCGCGGTCAGGCTGAGTTGAACGCGCACATCCCAGTAGGCGTGAGCCGCAGGCTGGGCGGCCGACCGGCCCACGCCCGGAACCGGCGTGTTGGACTGAGCCGGACACGGCATGAGCACCAGAACCAGCAGGACCAGCAGCACAGAAACAGGAAACGTGCCAACCGGTTCCTCTGGTGCGGAGGACACGTTTCCTCTTCCAGACATCCGCGCGTCACCTCCGCCTAGCCGGCGGCCGCCAGATCCGGAGCTGCCGCTTCAGCGTTGTCGGACCGGTGCCGAAAAGCCAGGAAACGGCCCACCAGGTCGTGGTAGTGTTCGACGCTGCGCAGCTCCTTCATCGCCAGACGCAGGGGCTTACACGGCCCAAAAGACCGGGCGTAGTAGTCGATCACCTTCCGAAACTGGAGACACGCCAGCTTTTCTCCACGCTGCTCGACACTGCGTAGAAAATGGCGGGTCATGAAGGCCACCCGCTCTTCGAGGCTGGGCGCGGGCGGCGGGACAGCGTTCAGACCGGCCCGGATACGGTGGAAGATCCACGGGTCGGCCAACGCGGCCCGACCAACGACCAGCCCGGCACAGCCCGTTTCGTCGAGCATGCGCCTGGCCGTTTGCGCATCACAGATATCACCGTTGCCGAATACCGGGATGGAGCGGACCGACTCCACCACCGCCCGGATGCCGGCCACGTCAACGCTGCCACCAAACGCCCCGGCCCGGGTCCGGCCGTGAATGGTCAGCGCCGCCACACCGGCATCCTCCAGCAGCGGCGCCACAATAGTCGCGTCGCGTCGCGTTGCGTCCCAGCCCAGGCGCGTTTTGACCGTGACCGGAATGCGGACCGCCCTGGTGATGGTCTGGACAAACCTGGCGGTGCGCTGCGGATCTTTGAGCATGGCCGCCCCAGCCCCGATTTTGACCACCTTCTCGACCGGACAGCCCATGTTGATGTCGATCAGATCCGCCCCCCGCTCTTGCAGGTACAGGGCGGCATC
>JAGWBB010000038.1:30979-31664 GCA_021296095.1 Desulfurellaceae bacterium
ATCCTAGCGTCGATCAAACTGGCCTTCCAGCTGTCTGACTGACATGCGGACCATAGTCGGCCGACCGTGCGGGCAGGTAAACGGCGAGCGGCAGGCCAGCAGGGATTTCAGCAGCGCCTGCATCGACTCGGGCGTCAGGGTCTGGCCGGCCTTGACCGACTTGACCTTGCAGGCGACCCGGGCGGCCAAATCTTCCTGCCGGGCGGCCACCGCGTCCTCGGACCGGCCGTCGGCCCGGGTCTGGGCGAGTTCGGCAATCAGCTCTGGGGTATCGGCCGGACGAAAATAGGGCGGAGCAGCCTGGACCTGATACGTGTGACCGCCAAACGGCCGGATATCAAACCCCAGCCGGGTCAAATAGTCGTGCAGCTCGTCCAGGGCGGTTCTGGCCGAGGCGTCAAGCTCAAAGGTGACCGGCAGGAGCAGGGCCTGCGACTCGCCCCGGCCGTCACGCAAGGCGGCCAGGACCTGCTCATACATCACCCGCTCGTGCGCCGCGTGCTGGTCTACCAGCCACAGTTCGGCTTCGACCTCGGCCAGGATGAACAGCTCGTGACTCTGGCCGATCACCCGAAAAGCCGGATCCTGGGGACGAAGAGAAAACGTGTCAACCGGTTCATGGGGTGTGGAGGACACGTTTTCTCTTCGCGGCAAGAGGGCGGGTTGGGCGGGCTCGGCGACCACG
>JAGWBB010000039.1 GCA_021296095.1 Desulfurellaceae bacterium
TTGGCTACCGCGAACAGTATAGCTCATCAGGGTAGGCAATTCTCACGGCTTCTCCCTAACTGATGACACGCCCTAGCATTGCTTCATAGAAAAATCAATTCTGGATGTTTTCACACTATCCCTCTCCGTGTCTCCCCCAAAATTGAGGGGATCTGGAGATTGCAAACTGAAGCACTACCAGAAATCAAAGGTCTGTACGGTTTCGCTGGCGAACCTGTACCGTGTCTCCGGTTTGGATCAGGACCGTATGGGCCATATCAATGAATAAGCCGGTTCCGACGATCCCGGGCATGGCTAACAACTGCTGTTCCCAGGTCGCAGGGGAAGGCAGCGGTGGGATGCGACAGTCCACAAGATAGTTGCCGTTGTCGGTGGTAAATGGCGTGCCGTTTTCTTCACGCAGCTGCGGATGCCACTCGAGTTCGCCCAGCAAACGTAGACACAGGGCTGCACCAAAGGGGAGGACTTCGAGCGGCAGTTTTCCGCGCGAGCCGAGGACCGGTACAAGCTTCTCCTGCCCGACAAGAATGACAAAGCGTTTGGCAGAGGCGGCGACAATTTTTTCCCGGACTAGCGCCCCGCCATAGCCCTTAATCAGCTGGAGCGACGGATCGACCTCGTCCGCGCCATCAATCGCAATGTCGATCTGGTCAACCTCGTCCGGGCGAAATAGTGGAATCCCAAGGCTGTGGGCTAAGTCGGCGGTTGCTTGCGAGGTTGGAACCCCTCGGATCTGGAGGCCGGCCTCGACGCGGGCGCCCAGAGCACGAACAAAATTCCTCGCCGCCCGGCCTGAGCCCAGCCCGACGGTGTCGCCGTCGTGAATAAAGCTGAGCGCGTGTTCGGCAATGCTTGTCGCCATACTGCGTGCCCCTAGCCCATCGCGCGCTGGATCACGGCTTGGAGACGGGCCAAGCCGGCTTGGACATCTGAACCAAGATGAATCCGGACGAATCGCCTACCGCGTTCGGCCAGGACCTTGGCGTCCCCCTGGGCCTGGGCGTTTTTTAGGACGCCAAAGCTGTAGGCCTGGCCGGGGATGGCGATATCCGGCGTATCGTCGGCCGTGAGTTGAAGAAAGACCCCGGTGTCAGGCCCACCCTTGTGCAGCTGGCCCGTTGAGTGTAAGAAGCGCGGTCCATAGCCGAGGGTAGTGGCAACCCGTTTTGTGTCACGAATGGTCTGACGGAGCTTTTGCAGTATCCGGTCGTTGGCCGGGCTCATGTCGAGATAGGCGCTAATGGCCAGATAGTCTCCGGCCTGGAGTCGATTCAGATGAGCGGCCAAGGCTGCTTCCAGAGTTCGGCCTGTGGCTGCGGACAGGAGGGCGCTCGCGTTCCGCGCGTCGGCAAACAGCTCGAGCCCCGCGTCCTGCAGCAGTGGCGACTCGACGGGTAGGGTGCCACGTTCTTGGTAGGTGGCCATCAGGGCCCGAGTCGCCAGCTTGCTGGCTTCGACATCGGGTTGGTTGAAGGGATGAATGGCCAAGATCGAACCGGCAACCGCAGTGGCGATTTGCCAGCGAAAGAACTCTTGGCCGAGATCAATCGCCTCTTCGAGCCGAATCCGGACAAGCGGATGGCCGGCGTCTTCCAGAGCCTCGACCGCCGCGTCCTGTTCGGCTGAGGGCGCCGCGTTTAAGCGAATGTAGACAAACAGCCGATCGTTGGCATACACCTCGGGCGGGCCGAGCTGCTCATCATCAACCGGAATCAAGCCCCGACCGTTTTTGCCGGTTGACTCGGCAATGAGTTGTTCCAACCAGCTTCCCAGGCTGCCGATTGTCGGTGAGGTGATGAACGTCACCTTGTCTCGCCCCTGCTGGCCGAGCGTACCTAAGATGATCCCAAGGCCGACGCCGGGGTTGGCATCGGGCGGAACGCTGGCGGCGCAGGATTGGACCATCCGCATTGCGCTGTTGAGAAAGCGCTCCACATCAAGCCCCATCAGGGCGGCTGGCAGCAAACCAAACGCGGACAGGGCGGAAAAACGTCCGCCTATGGTGGGGCTGGCGTGGACAATGTGGCGAAAGCCCTCTTCCTGGGCCAGCCGGTGGAGCGTGGTCCCAGGGTCGGTAATGGCCAGAAAACGACTCCCGACCGGCTCTGTCCCTCTGGCACGGCCGAGTAGGTCCGCGAAGTAGTCTTTGAGCACCTGGGGTTCGATTGTTCCGCCTGATTTTGAAGAGACGATACATGCGGTCCGAGCCGGGTCTATGCGCTCGACCATCGCCCGGATTTGGGCCGGAACGGTCGAGTCGAGCACGTGCAGCTCGGGAAAGCCGTCCCGCTGGCCGAACGTCGCCCGCAGGACTTCCGGGCATAGGCTCGACCCGCCCATGCCGAGCAGCACGACGTGGCGGACGTCGCTGTGGCGGAGGTCATCGGCAATCCGGCGCAGGTCGGCCAGCTGTTCACGCTGCTGCTCCACGACGGACAACCAGCCCACCCATCGATCCTCGTCGGTTCGCGACCACAGCGCGCTATCGCCCCGCCACAGGCGGCGGACTTTCCCGGCGGCCCGCCACTCGTCGAGGCCCGCCTCAACGGCCGCGCCCGCCTCCCCAAGGGCGTAGTTCTGCCTGGCTATGCCAAGCAGGGCTTGGCGTTTGCGTTCGATGGTGCTCAGCAGGGCGTCAAATGGATCGCCAAACTTTTTGACGCCGTCGGCCAACAACTGCTCGGTCGCTTCTTGCAGAGAAATGCCGAGCTGACCCAGGCTCTGGAGCGTGGCCCGGGCGTGGGCCAGCCCTTCGGACCAGTTCTCGGTGAGCCGAGGCTGAGGGCGACCGGTCTGGCGAAACGCCTGCACCGTTTCATCCGGCAGGGTATTGACCGTATCGGGTCCGATCAACTCATCCACATACATGGTCTTCGGATAGGCCGGGTTCTTGGTGCTGGTGCTGGCCCACAGCAGGCGTTGAGGCCGGGCTCCCCGCTCGGCCAGGCGCTGCCAGCGCTGGCTGGCGATGATGTCTTGATAGGCGGCATAGGCCGTCTTGGCATTGGCAACGGCTGCGGTGCCGAGCAGCAGCTCAATTTCGGAGCGCCGGGCCGTGCTCTGAGTCGCGCCGAGGGCTCCGTTCAGCCGCTCGTCAATGAGGGAGTCGAGCCGGCTGACAAAAAAGCTGGCCACACTGCTGACCTTGTCGAGGTCTCCGTCCCTGGCGCTCAGTTGCTCCAAGCCAGCAATATAGGCGCCGGCGACTGCCTCGTACATCTCGACCGCGAACAGCAGGGTGACGTTGATATTGGTGCCTTCGCTGATCAGTTGGGTAATGGCCGGAATACCGGCCTGGGTGGCCGGGACCTTGATCATGACATTCTCACGGTCAATCGCCGACCGTAGCCGTCGCGCCTCTTCGACCGTTCCGTGCGTATCATGCGCCAGATGGGGCGAAACCTCAAAGCTGACATAGCCGTCGCGCCGGTCCGTCTCATGGTAGATTGGTGCCAGGACATCGGCGGCCATCTGAATATCCTGGATGGCCAGCCGTTCATAAATGTCTTTGCTCGTGCCAACCCCTTGTTCGACCAGGGCTCGCATGGGTTGGTCGTAATCGGCGCTCTTGGACAGAGCCTTCTCGAAAATCGCCGGGTTGGAGGTAACACCACACACGCCGTCGTGTTCGATCAAGGCTTGCAGCTCACCCGAGGTAATCAGGCTGCGCCGGATATTGTCATACCAGATGCTTTGGCCGAGCTGGTGGACCTCTCGCAGCGGGTTTTCCATGCCTCCCCCCTCTTCAGTCGTGCCTGAGTGCGTAAAGAGGAAACGTGTCGTCCTTTGGCATGGGTATGGTTGACACGTTTCCTCTCCGGTGTGAGCGGCCCGCTCACTCATCCCTATCCCTTACCGCACCTGCCCTGACAGCACAATCCTGTTCGGCGGGCGAGACCGGTTGTGGGCGGTCTCGGGCGGCGTCAACAATGCAGAAAAACCCAAACGGCTCGTCGTCCAGCGCCAGAAACTGATGGGGCGTCCACGGCGCAACGTAGACCGTGTCGAGCGGCTGCATGTCGTGGCCGGTCGCGTCGAGTACCGCTCTGCCCCGACCGCGCACGGCGATCACCACATGCGCGTGCCGGTGTTTTTCCAGGCTGGAGTGGCCGCCCGGTGCGATCTCAAAATAGCGCACATGGAACTGGGTGGCTTCCGAGCGGTTGCCGACCAGGACCTGGCGGATGATCCCTCGCCACTCGCGGCCAGACTCCTGGCCCGATTTGTACGCCTGCGTCTGAACACCGTCCCACCCATAGCCCTCGTCGGCTGAGCGGTTGGCCTGAAAACGGGACAAACGGGTCGGCGGGTGTGCCATGCCGCACCTCAGGGAAACTCGATGATTGTTTTCAGCGAATCCTGCGCCGCAGCCGCGTTTTGATAGGCGTCATGAATCGCGGCGAAGGGGAAGCGGTGGGTGATGAAGCGTTCGGACTGAATGACGCCGGTGCCAATCAGCCGTAGGGCTTCACGGGTGTCATTCGGCCCGCACGAATAGCTGGGGACGAGACTGACTTCGTTAAAATACAGCTCGTAGGGGGCGAGCGGCAGCCTGGCCTCGGGCGTGCTGGTGGTGAACAGCAGGACGGTGCCGCCCTTTGCCGCACAGCGGATGCCCAGCTGCATGGCCTCGACCGTACCCGGACCGACAATGACCAACTCGGCCATCTCGCCCCCGGTATAGTCTCGGACCGCGTCTTCGACCGGGCCGTCGGCCGGGTCAAACACGGCGTCGGCCCCGAGTTCGAGCGCTTTGTCCCGACGGTAGGCCACGAAATCGGTTCCCATGACCGTCCCCGCACCGGCATGCCGGGCCAGGGCGACATTCAGCTGACCCATGATGCCGAGGCCGATGACACACACGCTGTCGCCGGCCCGCAGCCGGGCGCGACGCAGGGCTTTGACCGCGCAGGCCGTGGGTTCGATCAGCGAGCCGTCGGCAAACGACAAGTCGGCCGGCAGGCGCAGGGTGTCACCCGCCAGGTTCTCTTTGGGCACCAGGACATACTCGGCCATGCCGCCGGGAATAATGCGCGAGGAGCGCCAGGTCGAACACTGCACGAAGTCGCCCCGCCGACAGGCCCGGCAGGCAAAGCACGGCGCGTGGTGATGGATGAAGACCCGGTCGCCGGGCTGAAATTCCGAGACCCCCGACCCAAGCTCGACAATCTCTCCGGCCGGCTCATGCCCAAAAACGACGGGCGCCTTTTTTTCGATATACCAGGCCATCACGTCACCCGAGCAGATGCCGCACGCCCGCGTTTTGATCAGCGCCTGGCCTGGCCCGACGCTGGGGACGGGTTCTTCCTCAAAACGGATATCGTGTGCGGTATACAGCCGGGCGACTCTCATGCCGACAGCATCCACTTGGCCATGGTCAGCATGTCTTTGGGGCTTTCGGGCAGCTTGCGTATGACCGACGCTTCAAAGCCGGAATGCATGAAACAGTTCTGGCACGCCTCGTCCTCGCGCCTCTCCCAATAGTCCCAATCAACCCCATTCCAAAAGGCGTCCCAGGTCTGGAAGTAGCGTTTGCCGATCAGATAGCACGGGTCTTTCCAGCCAAACGGCGTGCGGGTGACATTACCCCACGGCGTGCACGGATAGTCACGCTTGCCCGCCGCAAATTCCAGGAACAGCGGGGTCAAAGAAATGGGGTAGCGCTTGGACAGGGCGAGGACGGTCTCGAACTTCTGGTGGATCTCGTCGCGGTACAGAAAGTGGTTTTCCTGGACGTTTTCGTAGTGATAGCCGGGCGAAATCATCATGCCGTCGATACCCAGCCCGGTCAGCAGCTCACACATCTGTTCGATTTCGTCCATGCTGGTTTCACGGAAGATGGTCGTGTTGGTACACACCGAATAGCCGAGCTGCTTGCCGCGCTGAATCATGGCGATGGCCTGGTCGAAAACCCCCTCCCGGGCGCACACAAAATCGTGCGTTTCGCGCAACCCGTCGAGGTGGACGTTGATCGACAGGCGTTTGTGGGGCGTGCTCTTGTCATAGAAGCGGTCGAGCAGAATGCCATTGGTGCACAGGTAGATGTGCCGTTTGCGGCTGATAACACCGGCCACCAGCTCCGGCAGCTCGGGATACACGGTGGGCTCTCCGCCGCAAATCGAGACGACCGGAGCGCCCGACTCATCGACCGCTTGCAGGCTTTGTTCCAGGCTCAAACGATCCTTGAGATCGCCCATATGGCGTTCTGGAGTACAGCCGACACAGGCCAGATTGCAGGTGTAGAGCGGCTCCAGCATCAGCACGACCGGGTAACGCTGTCGGCCCTGCAGCTTGTTCTTCAGCTGCCATTTGAGCATGTCTGTGGTGATGTGGAGCGGAAACCGCATTCTCTTTTCTTTCTCCCCTGACCGTTTGGTCAGCGCATACTAGCGGTGCGCGCCCGATCTGGCAAGAGCGCCGAGGACGCCCTTCAACTGGGGCGTGATTCGCCCGCCTCGCGCTTTACAAGACCGAACGGCTTGGTCACAATGGCGGTATGGCACGCAAATCGCGCTCGCGGGCGTCAGCTGCCGCCCAACTCCAAGAACTCAAAACCCTGGCCGAACAGCGGGGGATCCGCGTACGCGAGGAAAAGCTGCTCGGCGGGGCGGGCTATCGGGTGCGGGGTGGGGGCTGTCGGGTGTACGGCAGAGAGACGGTGTTCCTGGATCGGAATCTGCCGCTCGGCGAAAGAGTTGAACTGCTGCTCGACGAACTGGGTGGGCGGGGCATTCAGACCGACAGTCTCTCCCCGTCCCTCCGTCGCAGGGAAGACGGAGGAGTCGCGCCGTGACCGACCGACTTGAAACCTTTCGTCAGTGGCTCAAGGAGCAGGGCCTGAAAGCGACCGCCCAGCGCGACGACATCGCTCAGGTCTTCTTTGAGTCCAACCGGCATATCAGCGTTGAGGAGCTGTGTAACGAGGTCCGGCATATCAGTCCCCGAGTGGGCTATGCCACGGTATACCGCACCCTCAAACTGCTCAAAGAGTGCGGTCTGGCTGCGGAACGTCATTTTGCCGACGGCCAGGCGCGCTTTGAAAAAGTCGAAGAAGAACGCCACCACGATCATCTGATCTGCGAGCGCTGCGGTCGCATTATCGAGTTCATGCAGCCTGAAATCGAGGCCCTGCAGGAAGAGATGGCCCATCGCTTCGGTTTTGTGGCCACCAGTCACAAGATGGAGATCTACGGCATCTGTCGAGAGTGCCGCGAGGGGCGTCGGGCCGAAAGTGAGCGCCGGCTGCCGGTCTAACCCGGCAAACGAAACAGAGTCCGGGCATTGTGGCTCGTCGCCTCGGCCAGCGTGCCGAGAGGACAGTCTTTCAGCTGGGCCAGGGTGCGCGCCACCTCGACGACATAGGCCGGCTCATTCCGCCGCCCACGGTAGGGAACGGGGGCCAAAAATGGGCAGTCCGTTTCTACCAGCATCCGCTCGAGCGGCAGCTCACGCGCCACCTCACGCAAGGCCTGGGCGCTCTTAAACGTCACAATCCCGCTCAATGAAATATACAGCCCGAGATCAAGCAGGGTCTGAGCTTCCTGGGCAGTGCCGGTAAAGCAGTGCATGACCCCGCGCAGGTGTCCGCCGCCCTCCTCGCGCAGCAGCTGGGCGGCTTCAGCGTAGGCGTCGCGGACGTGCATGGACAGGGGCAGGTCAAGCTCCTGAGCCAACCGGATAAACGCCCGAAAGTGCCGGCGCTGGTCCTCGCGTGGAGCATGCTCGTAGTAAAAATCCAGCCCTGTCTCGCCCAGGCCGACGACCTTGGGCTGGCGGGCCAGGGCGCGCAAACGCGCATACGTCTCCGCCGTAATCGTTTGGACATCGTGGGGATGGATGCCGACCACGGCAAAGACATCGGCGTGTTGCCGAGCCAGGGCCAGCGCCTTGTCGTTGTGGGCAAAGGCGCCGGTTGCCCCGATTACCAGAAAACACGACACGCCTGCGGCACGGGCGCGTTCGAGCAGCGCCAGCCGGTCGGGCTCAAATTTTTCGTCGGTCAGATGACAGTGCGAGTCGACCAGCATGTCTAGCCGGCCTCAGCCTGGGCCTGGAGTTCCTTTTCCGGCACGTCCTCGTCGAGCTTGATGAACAGCGGCCGGGGTTTGCGCAGGGCTTGCTTGGGCGCCAGGGTCGTCGGCTGCCACACGCCGCTTGCCCTGCTGTGATCGTAGCGCAAGACCAGGTGTGACCCCCGCTCATCCTCGACCGTTTCGGTATACTGGCGCCCGAACAGCTGCCCCTCGTAGCCGAGCAGTTCGTGGAGCTGTTGGCTGGTATGGGGCAGAATCGGCGCCCACACCAGCTTCAGCCAATCGATGACCTGTAGGGCCACATAGATCGTCGTGGCCGCCAGCTGGGGATCGGTTTTCAGCGTTGTCCACGGCGCTTTGTCGTGAAAATACAGGTTGGCCTGCTGGCTGAGCCGGCGGGCTTCATTCAGCGCCATTTTGAGCTTGACCGCCCCGTACAAATCGCCAACGGTCTGAAACCCGGCCTTGATTTCGGCCAGGATGGCCCGGTCGGCGTCGTCCAGCGGCCCCGGCTCGGGGACGCGCCCTTCGAAGCGGGAATTGGCGAAGCCCAGCACCCGGTTGACCAGATTGCCCCAGTTGGCGACCAGCTCGTTGTTGACCCGCTCGACAAAGTCGTCCCAGGTAAAGTCAACGTCGTTGCCCTCCGGCGCGATGGCGGTCAGGGCGTAGCGCCAGGAGTCGGCCTGGTAGCGCTCCAGGGCGCCGTGAATGCCGATGACATGGCCGCGGCTTTTGCTGAACTTGCGGCCGTACATGTTGAGGTACTCGTTGGCCGGAACATCGTAGGGCAGGTGCAGCCCGCCGTAGCCAATCAGCATCGCCGGCCACATCATGGCGTGGAAGGGGATATTGTCTTTGCCGATGAAATAGTAGGCCCGGGCGTCGGCGTTCACACTCGGGTCCCACCACTCGCGCCATTTGTCGGGTGTGTTGTTCAGCGCGGCCCACTCAATGGCGGCGCTGAAATACCCGATCACCGCGTCATACCAGACATAGATGCGCTTGTCCGCATAGCCGTCGAGCGGAATCGTAATGCCCCACTCCAGGTCACGGGTGATCGGACGGCCGCGCAACACCTCTTGTTCGACCTGGGTGCGGGAAAACCGAATGACGTTCGGCCGCCAGTGTTCTTTGCCCTGCAGCAACCAGTCTCGGAGCGGAGGCTGGAGCTTGCCGAGGTCCAGGAAAAAGTGTTCGGTCTGCCGAACCTCAAGCTGGGTATTGCCGGTAATCCGCGAGCGCGGCTGTTTCAGCTCAATGGCCTCGTAGGTCCGGCCACAGCTGTCACACTGGTCTCCCCGCGCCTCGGGACTGTCGCAAAACGGACACCGGCCCTCGACATACCGGTCGGGCAGGAAACGCTTGGCCTCGGGGTCGTACAGCTGCTGCTGGGTATCGGCGTAAATATAGCCGTGGTCCCGATGCTGGCGAAACATCTGCTGGGTCACATCCCAGTGGTTCTGGGTGTCGGTATGGGTGAACAGGTCAAAGGTCAGTCCCAGCTTCTGATAGCTCTCGACAAAGCCGACGTGAAAGCGCTCGACCACCGCAGCCGGGCTGCTGCCCTCGGCCTCGGCCCGCACGCTGACCGGCGTCCCGTGGGTATCCGAGCCACTCACCATCAAGACCTCGTTGCCGATCATACGCTGGTAGCGCGAGAAGATATCCGGTGGCAGATACGCGCCAGCAATATGACCGATATGCTGCTCGCCGTTGGCATACGGCCAGGCAACGCCAACGAGGATTTTCCGTGACGGGCTCATGTTTGTCTCCCTCAAAGGTGAACGCTGCTCTCTTTGTCAGTCGCTCATCGGCCTTCATCCGTATCCCGGGCAGCAAGCTGGAGCAGCATGTCTTCGACCGCCAGCCGCGGGTTGGCGTTGCGGCCCAAGGCCTGCATCGTATCATAGACGAGGCTGAGTTGTCGCAGGGCCTCTTCCACGCCCAGACCCTGCGTCGTCTGGGCGAGTGCCGGCAGACAGTCCGCATAACGTATCACACCGTCTTGACCCAGCAACACATAGCGCAGGCGTTCTTCGTACCAGCTCAGGAGAAGCTCCAGACGATCACCGCCGGCTGATCGCTCGGGGCGGTCTGCCTTGGTACGGGACTTCTTGCGGCGGTTGGCCACCAGCCATTCGGCCAGCTCCGACACCTGGCCGAACGAAGCACCTTCGAGCTGCTCCAGCGCTTCAAGCAGGTGGCCGCGCTCTTCGATGAAGACCTGGGCGTCGAGCGATAAGGCACGGCCGATGCTGCCCCGACTATAGAGCGCCAGAGCGTGCGCCTCGGCCGGCGCCAGGGCCTGCGCCTGGACTAGCAGCTGCTCGACCGTGGCCGGTGGCAGGGCGGCGAAGCGCACCTGCTGGCAGCGGGACAGCAGCGGACGTGACAGGCTGGCGGCGCTGACCGACAGCAGGATCAGCAGCGCGTTTCCAGGTGGCTCTTCGACGATTTTGAGCAGGCTGCTCTGGGCCTGGGGTGTCAGGCTCTGGGCTTCCTCAATCACTCCGATTTTCCGGTTGCCACGGGCGGACTGGAGGCTCAGAAAGTGTTGCAGCTCGCGAACCTGATCGATGCCCAGTGTGGTTCTGCCCGCCTGTGGGGCGACCAGGCTGAGATCGGGATGGGCGCCGTCGGCGACCGCTCGACACGTCGTACACATCTCACAGCCGGTGCCAGCCTGCTCGGGACACAGCAGGGCTTGGGCCAGGGCCAGGGCCGTCCGTTTTTTGCCCACCCCGGACGGCCCGACAAACAGATAGGCGTGGGCCAGACGCTCGACCGCCAACGCATTGCGAAGCGTGCTCAGAGCTGCAGACTGACCTTCTATGGCAGCAAAGGACATGCGGGCAAGGTAGAGACTAAACGGTCACACGTAAAGAGGAATCGTCCGGTGTCGCGTCAGGTTTGCGGTTTGGGGCTTGCGGCCTGCCCCATCCGCTCCAGCACGATCGACACGATCTGCCGATGAATACGGTCCACCGCTTGGTCGGCGTCAACCACACACACCCGCCCGGGATGTTCGCGGGCGACAGCCAAAAAGCCCTGCCGGACACGTTGGTGGAAGTCGTGTGTCTGGGCTTCAAAGCGGTCTACCTCTGAGGCTCCTCGGCTCTGACTTGCCCGTTGCAGGCCGACCTCGACAGAGACATCGAGAAGAACGGTGAAGTCAGGCAGACAGGCCTGACTCGCAAAGCTGTTCAAACGGTGCAACAGATCGAGCGGGATGCCTCGCCCATAGCCCTGATAGGCGATAGTGGAATCCAAGAACCGGTCTGAGATAACGACTGCGTCAGCGCGCAGTCCAGGTAGGATCACATCCCGTACGTGTTGAGCCCGGTCGGCCAGCAGCAACAGCAGCTCCGCCTCGGCGGCCAGCGGCGCCCCGGCCGGCTCCAAGACCAGCCGACGCAGGACTTTGCCGATCTCGGTGCCACCGGGCTCACGGGTGACAAGAACCGTGTGTTCCCGCTCCCGCAGCGCCTCGGCCAAGAGACGCGCCTGGGTTGTCTTGCCCCCGCCCTCGACCCCCTCGAATGTCAGAAAAAATCCGGCCATAGCCTTCCTCAGCGCTGCGGAGCATAGCGAAAATCGGACCCGACCGCCAGCGCGTTCAGACCTCCAGGCCGACCGAACGCATCAACGCCAGGGCGTTGCTCTTAGCGACAACGCCTGGGCGCATCCGATAGTCAAAACGCAGCTGGCCATCCTCGAAATAATCCTCAAAGCACACATTGGCGGCCCGGGGAGCGAGAGCGCTGGCCACCTCGGCCAGCGCCAGGTCATGGGTGGTCAGCAGGCCGACCGCGTTGCGCGTGAGCAGGCTGCGGACCACGGCTTCGGCGCCGCTGCGCCGGTCGTGAGAGTTTGTGCCGTGCAGTAGCTCGTCCAGCAAAAATAGAACCGGCACGTCTGCCCGTGTCAGGTCCACAATCTGACTCAGCCGCAGAATTTCGGCGTAGAAGCGCGAGCTGCCGGCCTGCAGCGAGTCCTGAATACGCAGGCTGGCACCCGGCATCAGCGGCGACAGACGGAGCGATTCGGCCCGGACCGGCGCGCCGGCCAGGGCCAGAACCGTATTGGTCCCGACCGTTCTGAGCAAAGTGCTCTTGCCCGACATGTTCGACCCGCTGACGACGAGCACCCGAAGCGGGTCGCCCAGCCGGACATCATTCCTGACGCAGCTGGCCTCGGGCAGCAGGGGGTGGCCCAGCCGCCTGCCCTCGAAGTACGGTCCGGCCGGCACAATCTCCGGAAACGGATCGGCCGGATGCTCGTAGGCATAACCGGCCAGGGCAGACAGCGCCTCAAACTCGCCAAGCACCGCCAACCACGTTGCGATATTCTGGCCGGAAGTACTGCGCCAGGCTTCAATCGCCAGCCCCACCTGGGTGGTCCACAGCACGAGCGCGGCGAGGGGGGCAAACAGCTGATTTTTGCGCGATTCGAGCAGGGCGATCAGCCGCCGGAGCTGAGCGATCTGGCGCGATGGGGGCCGCGCGCCGTGCGTCAGTCGGTCGTGCAGCGTCTTCAGGCGCGGGCTGCTGAAGCGCTGGGTCTCAAGGCAGGCCAGCATATCCGACAGCACCGACAAGTCGTGGAGCAGACGTTCGACGCCGGCCACGGCCCGCTTGATCTGAGACCGCAGTCCAAGTGCATAGGCTCCGGCCAGGCTGGCCGCAATGAGAAAGGGCAGGGCTCCCCAATACGCCAGCTGCCAGCCGACCAGACACACGACCGAGCCAGCTGCCAGTACTGCGGCCAGTCCACGCGCCCGGGATATCTGCGCCAGGCTCATCTTCCGTCCCGCATCTTCCTGTCCGGCAATGTTGACCAGCACATCCGGATCAGTACCAGCCCGCACGTCTGCGCCACGCAGGGCCAGCTCTTCGCGGAGGTCGAGTTTGGGCCGGAGTTCCTCAACCGCAGCCTGGCGGGCCTGAATCTCCTGCGCTTGGGCCGGCGTCTGCAACCAGGCCGCCAGCGTCCGCTCTCCGCCCCGCGTCCGAGCCGTACACAGCAACTCAAACACCGACCCGGGTCCGAACAGGTCGAGGTCCGCCGCGTAGGGATGGTCTTCTTGAAGCAAGTCCAGACCGGCTGCCCCACCGCCCGCCCAGCGGTTCTCTATCCGGGCCAAGCCCCGGTCGTAGAAGGCAACGCTGCGCTCGGCCAGACGCCGCCGGCGTCTGAACCGTTCGTGCACCACCACCAGCCCGACAAACACCAGAGCCGGTCCGGTCAGCCACCACCACGACAGCAGCCCCGGACGACACGCGAACCAGCCCAGACCGGCACCCACCAGAAACGCCACCAGCCGCGCCGTACCCGTCCGCCGATCATAGCCGGTGAAACGTTCGACAACCGTTCGCCGGGCGTGCAGCCGGCGGGTGTACTCGGCGTGCGCCTCAGAAACGGGGGGACAGGGTGCGTCTTTCAAGACCAGTTCTCACTGAATATATTGTCCGAACGCCGGTCGCTCGTCTAACGGAAGACTCCAAAATACCACGCGATGACCGCCTCTCCAAAAAAGATATAGCCCAGCGCGCCACACGTCAGAAAGGGTCCAAAGGGCAGGGCCAGCTTGGTGTCGCTGTGCTGACGAATCATCGTGCCCAGCCCGACCGCAGAGCCGAGGAATGAGGCCAGCAGCAGGGTAAACAGGACCGCCCGCCAGCCCAGAAAGGCGCCGATCATGGCCAGCAGTTTCACATCGCCGCCGCCCATGCCCTGTCTGCCGGTCAGCGCCTGATAGCCAAGAGCCAGAGCGAACAGAATCCCGGCGCCGAGCGCCACCCCGAGCAGCGAGCTTTGCCAGCTGAGGGCCGGATTGACGGCGGAAAAGCCGACGCCGAACAGTACGCCGGGCAGGCTGATCACATCCGGGATGATCTGGTGGTCGAGGTCGATATAGCTGACGACCACCAGGGCTGCGCCCAGCACGAAAAAGCCCAGGCTGGGCAGGCTCAGCCCGAAGCGATACACAATCAGGGCGCCCAACAGTCCGGTCAGGGCTTCCACACCGAAGTAGCGGAAGGAAAACCGCGCCCCGCACGCCCGACAGCAGCCGGCCAAAATCACATAGCTCACGAGCGGGATGTTGTCATACCAGGCCAGCTGGCTGGCGCAGCGCAAACACTGCGACCGGGGGGAAACCACGGACCGACCGAGCGGAATGCGGTAGATGCACACGTTCAAAAAGCTGCCAATGCACGCGCCGAAGACAAAAGACGAGACAAGGACGAATGGGGTGGGAGGTGTACTCACGAGCACGACAGGCTCTCGGGTCGCTTGGACCGCTTGGCGGGGTGGGCGGCCCGTCTATTCTATTTGGACCCGGCTAGGTCCGTATCCGTTCGACTGCTACTGTCCCCCCACGACACAAACTCAGGCATCACCTCATTCACAAACAGTTCATGAGACTCGGGGGAGACCGGAATAATGATCGTGTAGGTGAGGCCCATCTCCTCAATACGGGCATGGATATCCCGTTTGACTCTGTCTGGCGTGCCCATCAACGTCAGGGGCGACCGGAGCGCAGCATCGGCATCGGGAAAGCCGATATAGCCGGCGGTTTGGGCGAGCGCCGCGTCTGCGGGGTCTCGGGTCAGGTGGAGTACCATCAAAGAACCCAGCTCTATCTCCTGTGGGTCGCGCCCGCATTCTTCCATATAGCCGTGCAGCATGCCAATCCGTTTTTTCAGATAGGGCGTGTCGAACTTCAAGGCCATGGCCGGATCGTTCGGATAATCCTGACCATTAAAGACCGGTGGATTGATATTCAGAATAGCCGCTTCGGTGGCGGCGATCTTGAGGAGGCCGCTGCCCGAGCCACCTAGCATCAGCGGCGGGTGAGGTTTTTGGACGGGCCGGGGATTGTTGTAGGCCTTGTCAATCGAGAAATGTTTGCCCTGAAAGCTCGGTTCCTCTTGCGTAAACATCGCTTTTAACACCTGAATGGCTTCGGCGAGTTGATCCAAGCGTTCCCGATTCGAGGGGTAGGGATAGCCATGGGCGTGGTATTCGTCCGGCTTCCAGCCCGCGCCCAAGCCGAGCGTCAGCCGACCGTTGCTGATATTGTCGAGAGTAGACGCGATTTTGGCCAACATCGGCGGCGTGCGAAACGAGACGGACGTGACACACGGCGTGAGGCGGATACGCTCGGTTACCGCGGCGATAGCCGTCAGCGTCGTATAGCTCTCAAACATGGGTGTCTGGGGATCCCCAAGCGGGGTAAAGAAATGATCGATCATCGACACGGAGTAAAAGCCATCGCTTTCCGCCCGTAAAGCTGCCTGCTTGGCAGCGGCAAAGTCATCCGCAGGGAGAAGTAATCCAAACTTGGGGTCGTGCACCAGTCTCTCCTTTCAATACCTCCAGAAGATTGTGAGGGGCGGAGGCTGAATGATGCCCCGCATAATGTACCGGACGCGAACCCAACGATAAATACCGGCGAGGGGCTGTCCAGTTCTCAGGGTGGGAAACGAACTTTATTCGGTGTGATTCCGAATGAGGCGTCCCCCGAGGCGGCTTTACACACCCGCTAGCTGGCAAGCTCCTCGGTCAGTTGACCGTACTCCTGCTCGAACACGAAGCCCTCGTAGCCGTGGGCGGCGGCCTCGGAGAGACGCCGGAAGTAGTCGGGGCCACCCAGATACACGCAGAACTGGCGGTGCTTGCCCGGGATGTTGGCCCCCGTGTACCACGAGTCGGTGAGGGGATAGAGCGTCTCGTTGGCGATCTCGGCGACCTCGCGGTCCCAGCGCTGCTCGGCGTCAGGGGTCGGCTCGAGAGCGCCCAGACCGTGTTCACGCAGGTAACGCACACAATCGCCGATCCATGCCGACTCGAGCTCGGCGCCGAGCGGCATGTTGAAGAGCACCGAGGGCGAGCCGGGGCCGTGGATCATAAAGAGGTTGGGGAAGTCGGCCAGCGTCATGCCGAGGTAGGTGTCAAAGCGCACGCGCCACTTCTCCTCAAGGCTGACGCCGCCTCGCCCCTTCGGGTTGAGGCGCACCAGTGCGCCGGTGATGGCGTCGAAGCCCGTCGCTAGCACGAGTATGTCGAGCAGGTGTTCGCCGTTGGCGGTGCGTACGCCTGCGGGCGTGACTTCCTGAATCGGGTCTTGGCGCAGGTCGACCAGAGCGACGTTGTCGCGGTTGAAGGTTTCGTAATAGCCGTTATCGAGGAGTTGGCGCTTGGTGCCCAGGTAGTAGTCGGGCATCAGCTTCTCGGCGGTCGCGGAGTCGCGCACGATCTCACGGATCTTGCCGCGCACAAAGTCGGCCAGGGTGCGGTTGGCCTCCTTATTGGTCAGGAGGTCGGCATAGCTGCCAAAGAGGATGTGGAAGCCGCCCTTCTGCCAGAGTTCTTCGTACAGCGCCTGTCGCTGCTCGGGCGTGTCCTCAAAGGCCGAGCGCTCAGAGACCTCGAACGGTGCGCCCAGGGGTGACGCGTTCATCTTTGCGCGGATTGCGGCCCAGTTCTCGCGGGCCTGGCGCACCACGCTGGAGTCCATGGGGCGGTTGCGGGCCGGGATGCTGTACTGCGGCGTGCGCTGGAACACCGTCAGGTGCGCCGCCTCGCGGGCGATCTCGGGAATCGCCTGCACCCCCGAGGAGCCGGTCCCGATCACGCCGACGCGCTTACCCGCAAAAGAGACGGGCTCCTGCGGCCAGCGGCCGGTGTGGTAACACTCGCCGGCAAAGTCGTTGAGCCCGGGAATGTTGGGCCTGTGCGTCGCCGAGAGGGTGCCGACCGCGCAGATCAGGAACTGGGCCGAGACGCGCTCGCCGGCGCTGGTCTCGAGCCTCCAGCGCTGCGCCGCTTCGTCGTAGCAGGCGTCACGCACCCAGGTTTCGAGCTGGATGTCGCGGCGCAGGTCGAATCGGTCGGCGACGTACTCCAGATAGGCCAGTACCGTGGGCTGATCGGGCTGAGTCTCGGGCCAGTCCCACTCCCGCATGAGCGCTTCTGAAAACGTATAGCAGTAGAAGGGGCTGCCCGGAAAATCGACCCGTGCACCGGGATAGCGGTTCCACCACCAGGTACCACCCACACCAGAGGCACCGTCGTAGACGCGTACCGAGAGGCCCATCCCGCGCAGGTGGTGCAGGGCATACAGGCCGCCAAAGCCTGCCCCGATGACCACTACGTCATAGTGCTCAACTGCTCCGTTTGGCATGGTGTTCCCCCCTACTGTATTCCCCGGAGCTTATTGCTCGAATATGTCTCAGACCGATAATGATCGTCCATAACATGGCTCAACACGGTGTCAAGTTACTGCGTAGCGCATGAAGATCACGCAACATGATATGAGCAGTCTTCTCATACTGCCGTCGCGGTTGAGCTTGGGCGAGTCTATCAGGTCCAGGGAGAAGCCTCTTCTCTATTCTATTCGGACCCGCCCGGCAAGGTTGATGATAATCCGGCGGGGCGCTTCCGCCATGTCTGCGCTGAGGGTCAGCGTCATGCCGGCATCGACATGCCCGCGCGGCACAAAAATCACGTCCCCACGTGAGTTGACTGCAACGATCCGTACCCCTTGGGGAAGCGGGATGCGCGCTTCCGGCGCCGGCTCCGTACCAGGGCTGTGCAGGTGCAGCCGGGTCCAAGATCCTGCCCGCGACTCCTCGACAATATAGTCCTGGGTGTCCGGCCGAAACGTGACCCGGAAACGGTGGTTGCGGGCAATCGCCCGCATACGCACCAACTGCAGATCGCTCACGATTTTCCGCACCCCGGCGTTGAACCGGGCCTGGGACACGAGGGGAGTAAGCTGCCCGACGGCCAGCCCGCCGACAACGCTCAGGATTGCCAGGACGACCAGCAGCTCCAGCAGGGAGAATCCGCGCCTGCTCCGACAGGTGTCCGCAGCCCTACTCATCGAGCCCCTCTCGAAACGAGACTGTGCGCATGAACAGACCCAGCGCCCGGTGGACCGCGTCACAACTGTAGCTGACCGTAAACGGGCGGCAGCGCGAACCGGCTCGGACCCGATCCAGATCAAACTTCTGATTTGGGACAGCGTTGTCGCGGATCACAACCGCACCCAGGATGTGGCCGCAGGCCCCGGCATCGGCCACCCGCAAGTCTCCGTCGTCAACAATCAGGACAAGTCCGCGCCAGTTGAGGCTGGCCCGCCCGAGTCGGACAACGCGCGAAATGAGAAGCAAACCGGCGCCTCGGATGACTGCTCCGCCGTCCAGGTCGAGCGGTCCCCCGCCGTCTTCGATCCAGGTGACCTTGGGTGCCTCGGGCGTTCCGTAGGTATGCGTCCCGGCCAGCAGTGAGGAGCGCAGGAAGAGCAGTTTCTCGGCTGGCAGGTCGGGCAGACGGTCCACAATATCGAGCAGCGCCTTGCGCGTGTGATTGCGCTGAGGCGGACTGAGCGGATGAACCAGCGGAACTGGTCCCGGCGCAAAGGGACCGTGGTCATACGGCGGGGGCGGGGTGTGGAGTCCGGGCGGCAGGCCGTCGGCCCGCAGGGCTGGGGCCGAGAGGTTGAGGTTGAGAAAGCAGCTCGGGTCGGCAGCCGCCTCGCAGGCGTCGGTACGAAAGCGGGGCCGGCTGTCCGCGCCGTGCACCCAGAACAGGCCCGGCGTACATGCGCTTCCACCGTCGGCCTGGCAGAAGCTGTTGGCCCGCTCGACGATGCCACGCTTCAGGCTGCGGAGGGCGGCCGACAGGTCGCTGTGAGCGCTCGACCGCGCCGTGGCAAAGGGGGAGATGGCCGGGCAGCTGGCCGACAGCCCACCGCTGGCGGCGTGATTTCTGCCGTCAATGCTGAAGTCTGGAATACGCCGGCCGGTTCCGCCGCTGTGGTCATCAAAATCCGGGTGGAGTCCGTCCCCGTCGCTGGTGACAACGCCGGTCGGGGTAAAATCGGGGATGTGGACGACTTCTTCAACTCGCCGCCGAGCCGCATCCGCGCCCTGGCCGAGGGCTGACACCCGGTATCTGCCCCCGTCCAGTCTGTCTATGCTGACGCTGTAGCTGCCGTTGGCAAACGGGTGGGGACCCAGGCTCACCGGGAAAGCGGTCTGCGGCCCGCTGTTTTCGAGCCAGTCTTTGCCGACCGCAAGGCCGGCCCGAGCGATCCACAAGGCCTGGACGCTGGACAACAGGTTGCGCGAGATGTGCAGGTCTGTCTGGAGCCGGGTGATAGCGCTCAGGCTGAGCGGGATGAGCAGGCTCAAGAGGAGCAGGGTCGAGATGAAGATAAAGCCGCGTTGCTGGGCGATCCAAGCCGGAGACTGAGCCCGGCCTCTGGATGTCGAGGGCTGGTACCGCATGCGAATCACGAGGGGGGATTGGGCAGGTGGACCATGGCGCGTAGCTGGAGGCTGATGGGCTGGGTGACTGATTGGTCGGGGTGAGGATGGCTGGTCTGGACGGTCAGCTCTACGGCATGGACACGGGCCCGCCCCGCCGCGTCGAGGCTGGGGATGAGTTCATTCCTGACGCGATCATAGTAGCGCAGCACAAATCCGTCTGGCGGAACATTGGTGATAAAGGGCTGCGGCCGTCCACGCAGGCCCGTCGCGCGCAGGATGGCCTGGCGGTCCGGGTCGTACTGGTAGACCACCCGCTCGCTGGGATCGTCCGGACAGCCGTCGGGAGGCCGACCGGCACGGTCGCCCCGAAAGTCGTACTGCATGACCACCCGCTGCGCGTCGGCGACCGTCAGGCGCTGAAAGCCGCTGCACGCACCATCAACCGGCCGCGCCCCGGCCTGTCGCAGCTCACGGACGATGAAATCGAGCGCCAGCCGAGCGTCTTCGCGCAGGCTGATTCTGAGTTCTTCGGCCGCCAGGTGGGTGCGGTGCACAAACAGAAACCCAAACAGGCCGAGGCTGAAAATCCCGGCCGCGCTCAGGGCGACGAGCAGCTCCACCAGGGTGACACCGGATTGCTTATTCATTGAACAGGGTCGCCAGCGAAATGGTGCGGTCGTGAGGATCCTGCCACGACACGCGAACCTCGGCCCGCGCCGTACTGCCGGGGGGCTGGTTCGGCGTGGTGCTCCAGGTTCGGCTGAAACCGGGCTGGGGCGTGTCGCTCCCGCTGCGGGCGCCAAATCCGGCGCTCAGCTCTTCGAGTTTGTTCTGGGCCAGGACGGTTGCCCGGTTGAGGCGTTCGCTGCTGGTATCTACCCTCAGCAGGTTGGTGATGCTGGCCCCAATGCTCAGGGCCAGCAGCGAGAAGAGCAGGACGGCAACAAGGACCTCGATCAGCGAGAAGCCCGAGGCCGGACGGCTGTTCAGCATGGGCTCATGTTTTTGGTCTGGCCTGTTTGAGGGCGGCGGTCAGTAGCGGCACCACCTCGGCGTAATCCCCGATAATCCCGATATCGGCGTTCTGAAACATGGGCGCTTTCTGGTTCTTGTTAATGGCGACCACCGTGCCGGCCCGGCGAATGCCGACCGTATGTTCGAAGGCGCCCCGAATCCCGATCGAGAAATACAGCTTGGGAGAAATCGCCCGCCCGGTCAGGCCGACCTGATGCTGTCTGGGCAGCCAGCCCAGGTCGGCAATGTCGCGGGTGGCGGCCAGCGGCGCGCCACCCAAGGCGGCGGCCAGCTCTTCAATCACCGGCAGATTGTCCGGCCCCTGAATGCCTTTGCCGACCCCAATCGCGATCTCGGCCGAATCCAGCTCGGCGGCCTTGCCCGCATCCGCGCCCGTTTGCGACACCAGCCGGACCCGGCTGGAGGGTGCCCCGTCGGGCTGGAGCAGCTCAATCCGGGCCTGACGGGCGGGCTTGGCCGTGGCCTTCTTCAGCATACCGGGCCGAACGGTCGCCATCTCAGGCGTGGTCTTGGACAGGATCGGGGCGACGATGTTGCCGCCAAAGGCGGGCTTGTACTGGAGCAACTGGCCGCGGTCGTTGACGCCAAGATCAATACAGTCGCCGGTCAGGCCGAGGGCTAAACGGGCGGCCACCCGTGGGGCGAGGTCACGGCCGATGGCGGTTGAACCGAACAGCACGACACCGGGTGTGTGAGCCCGGATGGCGCTGCTGAGCAGGGCCGCATACTCGTCGGTCGCGTACGCGGCCAGGCGGCGATGATCGGCCACGTACACGACATCCGCCCCGTGCACAGCCAGGCTGGCCGGATGGTGATCCACCCCGCTGCCGGCCAGCACCACCCCGACCTCGCCGTTATATTTTGCGGCCAACTCATTAGCCTTGCCCAGCAGCTCGAACGTCACCGGACGCAGGGCGTCCCCAAAGGTTTCGGCCACCACCCAGACGGCTTTGCCGTCGCCCGGTCGGCGTTCTGGCGGTCCGCCGGCATCCGCGTCGTCGTCATCCGCCCAGGTGCCAAACAGGCCGCGCTCCAGCAGGAAAGCGACGAGGGTATTGACCTGGTCCGACAGCTCGCCCTCCAGCACCCGCTTGTCGCGGATATCCTCAACCGTTTCAACCGACTCGACCCAGGTCGGCGAGCCCGCGGCGCCAAACAGAGACAGGTCTGAGGACAGCTCGGCGGCGCTCACGGCTTGAATCGGTTTTTCCTTGGCCGCCTCGCGCTGGGCCCTTTTTGGAAAGCGTTCGGGTGCCAGGTCTTCGGTGGCCGACACCAGCGCCGGCAGGGAGCACTCGAGCGTGTCAAAGCCGCTGTCGGTCTCTCGTTCGGCGGTCAGCGTGTCGCCGTTGATGCCGAGGCTGCGGGCGGCGGTGATCTGCGGGATATCGAGCAGCTCCGCCACTTCGGGACCGACCTGGCCGGTCTCGGCGTCGGTGCTGTTGCGGCCGCACAGGATGAGGTCATAGCCCTCGCGTTCGAGGGCCAGGGCCAGGGCGCGGGCCGTGGCCAGCGTATCCGAGCCGGCAAAGGCGCGGTCGGTGATATGCACCCCCCGGTCTGCGCCGAGCGCCAGGCAGTGCCGCAGGGCCTCGCTGGCCTGGGGCGGGCCGAGGGTCATGGCCACCACTTCTCCGCCGCCCTCCTCACGCAGCTCAACGGCCTTGAGCAGGGCGCGAATATCAAACGAGCTGACTTCGGAACGCACGCCTTCGCGCCGCAGTGTCTTGGTCTCGGGATCGAGGGTCATTTCCGAGACCATGGGCACCTGTTTAATCAATACAACGGTCTTCATGTAGCGTACGCTCCTTCAAAGGCAATCGTGATGTCCTTTTGATCTCTTTTGTTATCACGCTTGCCTTTGTTGTCGAAGGGTTCTTGCCGTCGCCTAGGCCCCGCGCCCCTCGCTATAGGCCGATACGGGATACGAGTAGTAGACAATAATCGTCCGCTCCTTGAACCACCACCGGCCCCCGTCTTTGATGAAGGTGTCGTCATAGCGACCCAAGGCGATGTTGGGCTCGTTTTTTGAGATGGTGATGGAGTCGGCGTCGAGGTAGCACGTCGAGGTGGCGGTAGTGCCCGCAATCTCAATGACCGGCGACTCAATCTTGTGCCGCAAATAGCGCACCTTGGCCCGGAAGTTTTTCATGTATGCGTCATACCAGGCGCGAATAGCCTCACGGCCCTGGTGGCGCCGGTCGCTCTCATAACGGGGTACAAGGACTGCGGTCTCATGAAACAGGGCGGCAACGTCGTCGGCCGTGCCGCGGTCCACCGCGTGGCAGTATTGGTGCAGCAGCTGCTGGATGGCGATATGGTCTTCGGCTGACATGGCTGTGTCTCCTCTCTAGCGCAGGGAGCGGAAAAACGCCCGTACATCGTCAATCAACAGCTGTGGCTCTTCCATGGCGGCAAAGTGCCCGCCCGAGGGCATGAGGGTCCAGCGTTTGAGGTTGTAATAATTCTCGGCCCACTTGCGCGGCATGAGGATGACCTCTTTCTGGAACACCGCCACCCCCATCGGGCTCTCCACCACCGGGCTGCGGTCGTGGGACGGCTGCCAGGGATTGTGGGTGGCCTCGTAGTAGTAGCGGGCCGAGGTGCCGAAACTCTGGGTGATCCAGTAGATCATCATCGTGGTCAGCAGATCGTCTTTGCTGAAGCGTTTTTCTACCTGTCCGTCGCAGTCGCTCCAGGTCCGGCGTTTTTCCAGAATCCAGGAGCACAGGCCAACGGGTGAGTCGTTGAGGGCGAAGGCCAGGGTCTGGGGCTTGGTCGTCTGCAGGGCCGAATAGCCGCTCTCGGCCGTAAAGAAATTGAGGTTTTTCTCATACCAGCCCTCTTCGCCCGGCCCGTACTGGGACTCGTCGGGCAGGCTGCCGACAAAAACCGACAGCGGCACCATGAGGTTGACGTGCGTGCCGATCAGCTTGTCGGCATGCTTATGGCCGAGCTGGGCGGTAATGATCGCACCCCAGTCACCGCCCTGGGCGGCAAATTTATCGTAGCCCAGCACGTCCTGCATGAGCCTGACCCACAGGTCGGCCGTTCGCCAGAAATTGATGCCCGAGGTGGTCAGCGGCGTGGAAAACCCATAGCCGGGCAGCGAGGGGACCACCACATCAAAGGCGTCAGCCGGATCTCCGCCAAACGCGGCCGGGTCGCTCAGCGGCCGAATGACTTTATGAAAATCCCAGAAGGTCCACGGCCAGCCGTGGCTCAGAATCAGCGGGATCGGCTTGGGGCCTTTGCCGGGCTCATGAATGAAGTGAATCGGAATGCCGTCGATCGTCGTCTTGTAGTTGGCAAACGAGTTCATCTCCCGCTCGTGCTGGCGCCAGTCGTATTCCTCCCGCCAGTATGCGACCAGTTCTTGCAGGTAGGCGCCGTTGGTCCCGTACTCCCAGCCGGCATTGGCAAAGTCCTGGGCCAGGCGGACCGTGCTGAGCCGCTGCTGGAGGTCGGTCAGCACGTCTTGGGGCACATCGATCGTGAACGGTTCTTTTTGCACGGCGTCCTCCT